>JBILCQ010000203.1:0-4338 GCA_044353065.1 Flavobacteriales bacterium
CCAGCGTTCGGATAGGCACTGACGAGGCAATTGGCATGATGGCTCAACACTTCGACATATTGCTGCAATTGCTCTGCACCAAGCGCGCAATTGAAACCGATGCTGAAAAGAGGAGCGTGCGACATCGAAATGAAAAACGCTTCGGCTGTTTGTCCGCTCAGGGTTCGACCACTGGCATCGGTGATGGTTCCGCTTATCATCAGTGGTACTTCCACACCGCGCGCCTCGCAAACATCCATGGCCGCATACAGTGCCGCTTTCGCATTGAGTGTGTCGAAGATGGTTTCGATGAGCAATGCATCTACGCCGCCATCGAGCAGCCCTTTTATTTGTTCGCTGTAAGCATCCACGAGTTGATCGTAGGTGATAGCGCGAAACCCCGGATCGTTCACATCGGGCGACAACGAGGCGGTTCGATTAGTTGGTCCTACTGCTCCTGCCACAAATTTCTTGTCGGCCTTCGGATTTTCTTTTTCGAATCGTTCAACCGCTTTTCTTGCGCATCGTGCGGCCTCAACATTCAGCTCGTAGGCCAACTCCTCCATGTGATAATCTGCGAGAGAAATTTGCTGTGCATTGAATGTATTGGTTTCAATGATGTCGGCGCCGGCGCAGAGATATTGATAGTGGATTTCTTCAATGATTTCAGGACGAGTGATGCACAACAAATCGTTATTGCCTTTGAGGTCGCCATCATGATGGGCGAATCGAGAGCCGCGGAAATCGGCTTCCTCTAGCTTATAACGCTGAATCATGGTGCCCATGGCACCGTCGAGAATAATGATTTTATGTTGAGATAGTTCTTGTAAAGTCATAGCAGTGTGGTCTATCGCTTTAGCAAGAAGTGGAAGGGAGAGGGGCACAGTAGCTGTGCTGCCTCATCTTTCCCTCTTGGAGAGGGGAGGAGTTGGCACCCAACTATTATTGGGTTGCCAGGACATCACAGGGCCTTTTCCCTCCGTCCTTCTTGATAAAGCGGTGCGAATATACACTCTGACTCTGATAAACAAGTGCTCTTTGAAATTAAACCTTGAGAATGGAATTTAGTCTTGCGAATTGATGTATTTATACACTTGCTAAACCACGCATGACTTGAAGTTTACTCAAAACATAGGAGCTTTTCTGCAGCAGCACAAACTGTGGATTCTTCTTACGTTATGCATTGTGATCGCCTTGTATCCGTTGAGTTTTTTTCAGCACATACCCAAATGGGATAGTGTCCGCGGCTATTTGCCGTATCGTTTTTTCATCAGCGATTATGTAAGTGATGGTCATTTGCCACTTTGGAATCCTTTCCAACGATTGGGATATCCGGGATATTCCGATTTGCAGAGCGGATGCTGGTACCCGGTTGTGTGGTTACTGATGCTTTTTGGGCAATACGATATTACTTCGTTGATAGTCGAAGTGGTGTTCACTTTTTTAATTGCTGCATGGGGCATGTTCCGATTAAGTAACTATGTTTTCAATTGCAAAAGGACCTCTTTTCTACTTGCACTTAGCTATGGGCTTTCCGGATTCATGGTAGGTTCAGCGCAGCTTCTGGTTTTTCTCATTGGCATGGCATGGCTCCCTTGGATTCTCTGGGCGTGGCTGTGCTTGCTGAAAGGTGGAGGGCTTCGTTATACCGCATTGCTTGCGTTTTTCCTGGTCTGCAACATAACCGGGGCAAGTCCGGCGTACACCATTATACTCATCTACATATTGCCGATTATCGGACTATATTATCTAGGGAGAAGTGAGAATCGTTGGCAGTTTTTCCTTGGCTTAATCAAGCCAATTATTTGGGTCTCCGGTTTACTCTTTATGTTGTTGTTGCCGTTCATTGTGTCATTTGTGGATTTCATGCCGTACTTCAACCGAACAGGCAAGCTTCCGTTTGAAGCCATTACATTGAATCCATACACCATCGGTGATTATATCTCTTTTCTTTTTCCTTACAGTGTCATATCGACACACGACATGTTTCAACTGACTGATTTGTCGTTGCGAAATTCGTATGTGGGTTTGGTGTGTTTTGCATTTTTCTTAATCACCGTTTTTACAGCTAAGTATCGAACGCAATGGTATTGGCCATTGGTTGGCTGCTTTGTGTTTTCAATGTGGTTAGCTCTCGGCAGTCAGACATTTATTTACAAGTGGGTTTATCATCTTCCCGGTTTTGGCTTGTTTCGCCACCCTTCGTTTTTTAGAGGGTATGCGATTTTGTGCATGATTCTTCTTGCGGGTTTTTCCTTGCGCGGCTGGATGATCGATAACAAGGATGTTCCTCGAAAATTTGCTCAGAGATTAGCGATTGCGATTGCATTGGTTTCTGCCATCGCGTTCTTCTTAACTACACCCGGAAGCATCCTGAAAACGATGCTTGAAATCTATCATGAAGCGGAATTTCCTGCTGAGGGTTTTTCAAGCCAGTTGTTCTTGAACTGCTTGATTGTAGTTGCAATTCTTTTGTTAGTGAATTTTCTTCACAAGAGGTATTCATTGAATCTTTTTTGGACCTTGGGACTCTTCCTCACCATTGACTTATTTATTCAAACACGACTGACCGCTCCAACAACGTTGTATCATGGAGAAGACTATGCGAAAACAGCCGCTTACTTCGATACGTTAGCACAGCTTCCCTCGCATCAGCAGCAATTCAATTGGGTCCCCTTGAAATTAATGGATGAGACGAGGGGGTTAAAGACTTCGAAGTTTCTGGAGACTAATGTATCCACGTATAACCGAACCATTAGCTCTGTGGGTGAAAACCCTTTCCGCTTCAGGGCGTTCGATATTGCTAAGGATAATGGAATGTTGGAGTGGGTCTTACAAAATCCGCTGATGTATTTTCCTCAAAGCATTTGTATGGATGGTGGTGCTCCAAGTCCCGGTTGCCTATTCCAGCATAAAGCGCATCTGGATAATATAGGAAAGGGGTGTGAATTGAATGATGTTCAAGTGGGGCACAACAGCTACGCAGCTTGGGTAAAGAATCAGAAAGACAGCGCTCGATGGCTAGTGCTTTCAGCGAATTACCATCACCATTGGCGCGCTGAATACAATGGTGGCCTGCTTCCCATTGAGCAAGTGAACAGTCTTTGCATGGGGGTACTCATTCCTCCTCATACTGAAGGTGAAATTCAATTTGTATATGAAAGCAAAGCATTGGTTTCGGCCATAGCATTGTCGTCAATAGCATGGTGTTTCTTAGGTTACATGATTGTGAATAAACGATTCAAAGCCGACTCAAGATTAATTCACGTCTTTTAGTCGGGTAGTTCCAAATTGCCTCTAGCTGTTCTATTTTTGCGCTCAATCAAAAATAATCTCATGCCTTATTTATTTACCTCAGAGTCGGTGTCTGAAGGACATCCCGATAAAGTAGCAGATCAAATTTCAGATGCGCTAATCGATAACTTTCTTGCCCAGGATCCTTCCTCGAAGGTGGCTTGCGAAACGCTTGTTACCACAGGGCAGGTTGTGCTTGCGGGCGAGGTGAAATCGAATGCATATCTCGATGTTCAAGATATTGCTCGTGATGTTATTCGTCAAATTGGATATACCAAAAGCGAGTATATGTTCGAGGCAAATTCCTGCGGAATTCTTTCGGCGATTCACGAGCAGTCGCCGGATATCAATCAAGGTGTAGAGCGCAAGAAGCCGGAAGAGCAAGGTGCTGGTGACCAAGGTATGATGTTCGGATACGCTTCTCGCGAAACCGATAATTACATGCCGTTGCCATTGGAACTGGCTCACACGTTGTTGCGCGAGCTCTCTGCTATTCGCCGCGAGTTTCAGTCGGGTAAAGGCAAAGTGATGCCTTACCTGCGTCCTGATGCGAAGAGCCAGGTAACCATCGAGTATGATGACAACAACAAGCCCGTGCGCATCGACTCAATCGTAATCTCGACTCAGCACGATGACTTCGATAAAGACGCAGCCATGTTGAAGAAGATTCGTGAAGATGTAATCAATATTCTGGTGCCACGCGTAAAGAAAAAATTGCCCAAGCGTGTGCAGTCATTGTTCAATGACAAGATCAATTATCATATCAACCCAACCGGAAAGTTTGTGATTGGTGGTCCTCACGGTGATACCGGACTGACCGGACGTAAAATCATTGTTGATACATACGGCGGTAAAGGAGCGCATGGTGGTGGAGCGTTTAGCGGAAAGGATCCTTCTAAGGTTGACCGCTCTGCGGCATATGCAACTCGTCATATTGCGAAACATCTGGTAGCTGCCGGAGTATGCGATGAAGCATTAGTTCAGGTTGCTTATGCCATTGGTGTTGCTGAGCCGGTAGGTTTGTATGTGAACACATATGGCACTGCAAAAGTGAAAATGAATGAT
>JBILCQ010000335.1:0-4330 GCA_044353065.1 Flavobacteriales bacterium
AGTAGCGGAGCTTGTGACATTGGTATTATACCACGACCATGTGCCACCCGTTGCACAACTATTCGTCGTTGCACCATTGGTTGTGGTGGTTGCTAGTGGAACGAACGTAGTCATATCCCATCCCGGGCCAAATGTGGGGACAACACCATGCAACCAGTTTGCTGAAGTTTGCTGATAGCTCGTAATCGTGTAACAAAACGTAACTAAGGTTCCGGCTTGGTATTGACCATTCACAGGAGGAGGGCTTGCATCGAGATTTGCTGCAAGGACACAACCAGCGCAATCGTAGTTATTTTGCAATGTCATTGTAAAGGTGCACTGATCGAGCACGTCACCACCGCTTACCTGCAAGTAATAGCTTCCGGCAGCCAAACCTTGAATTTGCGCATTCAAAAAGCCGCCTGAGCCAATGGCACAGCCGCGGGGCACCAAGTTCGCGCAGTTGGTTCCTTCATAAAGGGCTACATTAGGTGTACCCAACCCATTGATGGTAATGTTGAGGATAGGCGCAACCAGTGTAAACCTATACCATACGTCAGCTGCAGGCGTCGCTTGGTTTCCGGCAGGCTGACATCCCAATAAGGATGTATAGTTGGGTTCAGCTGTTGCACATACATTGGTCAGGTTAAAATTCACAGGAGTTCCAACACCATTTGGACAGGCAGCAGGGGTCGGAACAGCTCCCAAGTTTTGAGCACCACCGCAGGCATCATTGGCCGGTGGAGGTCCGCCGGTGCAGGTTACAGTGCATGGTGTTTGGCATGCAGCAGTAACTGTAAAGGCTGCACTATTCGCGGCACCTGAAATCAAAACATAGTAAGTCTGTCCGTTTGCTGCCAACCATGAATAAGATGCAGCATTACCTGCGCACAGAGGTCCATTGTTGTCATTCCCGCCAACACAACTAACAGTAGTACAATTCGCGCCGGTAAAAACCTGAATTCTGCTATCCCATGCATTTCCACACAAAGCCACATTGATATTATTACCGGTTCCAACAATGGAATACCAAACACCGGGTTGTGTTTGTGTAAACCCACCGCAGGCAAGGCCTTCACCCGTGCCACTTGGTGTGGCATTGATTGTTGTTCCGGCCAGCGTTTGACCACACGTAATTGGTGCCGCATTACAAATTAAATCATTCGCCGGAGGTGTGGGCGGAGCAGCGCAATTCAAAGCGAGATTAAACGCAGATGCCGACCCAAAACCTGAAACGAAAATGTAATAATTGACTCCTACAACTGAAGTCCACTGATAAGATGCCGGTGCGCCGGCACATGCGGGACCTCCGTCATCATTACCTCCAACGCAGGTTATCGTATTACAATTTGCCCCAGAAAAAACTTGCACTCTACTGTCCCATGCCGCAGTTCCACAAAGAGATGCTGTCATTATTTGACCATTTCCGGCAACGGAGTACCACACACCTGGCTGCGTCGCTGTTCCTCCACAAGCATTAGCAACCTCACCGGTACCGGATAAAGTCGCTGCAACGGTAGTTCCAGCAAGGGTTTGCCCGCAGGTGATGGGTGTTGCATTACAAATAAGGTCGTTTGAAGGCCCGACAGGAGCAAGAGCACATGACAATGCCAGTGAAAATGCTGAACTCGTTGAAAATCCGGAAACAGCAATATAATAGTTAACCCCTGCTACCGAGTTCCATGAAACAGACGCAGAAGTACCGGCACATGCAGGCCCACCATCATCATTGCCCCCAACACATGTTAGCGTGTTACAATCAGCACCTGAGAAAACTCGAATGCGGCTATCCCACGCTGTTCCGCACAATGAAGCTGTCATTTGTTGGCCATTACCAGCTACTGTATACCAGACTGCAGGTTGAGTGTTCGTTGTTGTGCAAGCCGTAAGCTCACTCGTGCCCGTTGTAGTAGCACCAACGGTAGATCCTGCAATAGTTTGACCGCATGCAATCGGGATTGCACTGCAAACGAGATCATTGCATGATATCGTGTAAGAAACAACGTTCGTGGTGCTTGTCGCAGCTCCATTCGCACATGTGCTTATCAATTGATAAAAGGTCGTTGCGTTTGCTGTGGTTGTTAAACTTGCAGCATTCGCACCGGGTATGTTTGACCATGGACCAGTTGCTGAATTGGCTGATTGCCACTGATAGCTAATCCCCGTATCTGTTGTTAATCCAGCGGCTGTCAAGGTAAAGTTTGTTGCTGCGCAGCCCAAAGAAGAAGATATTGTCGCTGTTCCTGCATTTGGTGTACCTGCGCAAGGCGCAGCAGCAATGTATGTCAAACTGATATTATCAAACGCAGCTCCCGGCGTTGCCCCCAATGAGGCATCATTTTGCCAGGTAAAAATCAATCGCACTGTTGTCCCGGCCAATCCGTTAGGCAGCGTTATAGAAGCCAGCGTGTATACCGGAGGGCTTTGCACGCTCGGCTGAGTCCATACATTGGTTGCTCCTGCCGGAACTGCCGTGTTCGCGACCGGTACCGTTGTAGTGGGCGCGGTGTAGACTATGGCGCGATCAAACCCGGATTCCCCGGAACCCTTCCAATAAAAACTGAGTGCGATATTCGTTGCTCCGGCAGGTATTGCTATATCCCTGTAAAAATGGGATGCTCTCGCACCGGTTGTGAAATAGGACCAAACTCCGGCCGTATTATCAATAGTATAAATCCCACGGACACCCGCAAAAGGACCTGCACCGGCTCCAACTTCCCAGGTGCTTCTGTTAGCCGGATTCACTGCTGTCCATCCATTCGCTGCAAAAGTCGCCCCCGTCTCAAAGCCCCCATCCCCGGTCGGTGACAACAAAACGACTTGTCCAAAAACAGATGTTGAATGGAAAATAAAAATGAATGCGCATGAACATAGAAAGTGACTGCTTTGAGAAAGCAGTTTTTCTTTGAAGAAAATATTTCGAAGTTGCGTTCGCAAATTCTCACGGTGCACAAGTAATACCCGCAATATGAATCACAGTATTACAAACGCTTGCTTTAGTTAACGTTAAAAGTTTCGCTCGAATGCCAAACACAACTTTCGCAGATGGTTAAGAATTCGTTTAGGTAGTGGCACGTTTTCGTGCTTAACAAACATAATCGAATAATCTTGAATTCCTAAACAATCTGAATAAATTATTCGATGAAACAATCAAAAGAAAAGCCCAAGGATTAAAAACGACATACTACACCACGAAATGCATCAAAACTCCCGCACAAACTGCTACATTGAGCGAATGCTTCGTGCCGTGTTGCTGAATCTCTAATGCGCCATGACATGCATCGATTACGTCCTGTTCTACCCCTGTCACCTCATTACCCAATACAAAAGCATAGGTTATACCGGGTTCGCGCTCAAAATCATGAAGAAAAACACTGTTCTCCGTTTGCTCAATGGCATAAACCTTCACACCTTCAACCTTCAACTTTTCAACGCATTCCAAAGCATTTTCGGCATATTCCCACTCCACCGTTTCGGTTGAGCCCAAAGCACTCTTGAGCACTTCCCTATTCGGAGGCGCCGGAGTGATACCACAGCAGACAACCTTCGAAACATTAAAAGCATCGGCACTGCGGAAAATACTGCCCACATTCAAGCCACTACGAATGTTGTCAAGTACAATAGTGATTGGAAACTTATCAAGCGCACGAAACTCTTCAGCACTGAGGCGGTTGAGTTCGGCGGTTGTGAGTTTACGGTGTGGTATTCGCATTTAGGATTTACGCTGAGAAGATGAAAGGATGTGTTGCAACGCTTTGGTTGTGTAAGGACGCGCAGTAGCGCGTCCCTGCAAAGAGGATGATAAATCGCCTTTTGGAATCTTACTGAAGAGTTAACACAAATGGCAGCCTCGCCTGCACACCTTGCCACTGAGCCGCAGCCTTTACCTCGCGGTACAATCGGTAATTCTCGCCCAATAATTCTTTGGCAACACCTGCTTCTTTGGCACCCGACAATTCTTCCATCAACTTTTGAAAGGGATCTATCATAGAAGGCAATTCTCTGATCGAATAATCACTCACGCCGGCGGCTTGGGCTGCGGCTTTCACACAATCGTCGAGGTCACCAATTTCGTCTACCAAGCCAATCTGCTTTGCGTCTTCCCCGCTCCATACGCGACCCTGACCAATGCTGTCGACTTGGGCTTGCGTCATCTTGCGCCCTTTGGAAACCTTAGCGGTGAAGTCATTGTAGATCTCTCCAATCATGGTTTGCATGGCCTTCATTTCCGCTTCATCCAACGGTTTAAATGCAGAGACCAAGTCTGCATGCGGATTGGTTTCATAACGATCGAAGGTTATGCCCAGCTTTTCATCCAAAAACTTCTGCAGATTAGGTATTACGCCAAACA
>JBILCQ010000025.1:0-14378 GCA_044353065.1 Flavobacteriales bacterium
GATTATTGGGTGGGACGAAGTGCAGACGATATTTACATGGACCGTGACACACCGGTTGAATTTGTTATAAATCTTATCAAAAAGTGATGCGCAGAATTATTCTATTCTTTTTTACAGCTCAGCTTTGTTCAAATTTTTCAATTGCTCAGGAGGCAAATGAGAAACCACTTGAGGCGCTGCGTTCATTGTATGGAAGCATTAATCTCCCTCACGTGGGAAATGTAACCTTGCTTTGCAATTGGAATGATTCAATTGCAGACCGCAAGTTGCGCTGGATTATTCCTTATGACAGTCTTATGCAAGACTCACTTTCGCTTACGTCAATGGAAAAGGAAGTGGTTTCAATGGATGCAGCCTTGGTGCAGTTTTATAAAAAACCAACGGCGTCAATATTTGGGATTGTCAAGAATCAATTCGCGAAAAGTAATTTGCTTCGCGACCAATCCGATGATTACACAAAGAAGCTATACGCCATGGTTCGTGAGCTGGCTGTTGAGTATTCTGATTTTGAATTGGCTTATGCTCTTCAGAATAAATTGCACGCATTCGAATATGCTGATTGGTCGGATGCTGAAAGGAAACTCATGGCTCGTTACGATAGTTTGCTATCGGTTAGTGTACAGGATGAATCGAAAGCTTTGTTCGAGTTGGATGCGTCTCGCAAGCAAACGATGCAGTGGCACCTTTTGGCTATGGCGGGATTTGTCTTTGCGGTTATCTTGTTGTCTATTCTGATTTATCTGAACAAGAAGTGGAAAAAGCAGCGAAATAGTCTTGCATTGAAAGCAAATGATACAAGTGAAGAAGAGGCCTTGGTGATGAAGTTGGAACAAGCGAAAAGGGAAATCGTAGAGTTGAAAATCCTTGCTAAAAAGAAGGTAGAATCAGAAGCGGTGGAAAACGAATTGCCAACATTGCCTAAAGGCGATTTGCTTACTCCGTCGGCAGTGTCGCAATGGAATGACGAGATTCAACAAGCATTAGCGAAAATTAAGTCGCATTGCGAATCCGGGAAGTCTTCCATGGGAGTTGCTACCTACATGTCGATTATAAATGATACAACACGTTTGAGTTCACTTGTACACCAAAAGTCAGAAGAGTGGGTAGCTTTGTTGAATCAAAATAAAAATGTATAATGAAAAGTCTTACTCATTTTTTCTTTTGTTTGATTTTCATCGCGGCGAATATGAGTCTCTCGGCGCAGCGGTTTCATTTTTTGAGTCATCAGGGGAGTCAGAAATTTCTATACGACGAAGACGAAGAACAGGAAGATACGCTTCGAGGTCTGAGCTTTGGTCTTAACCTCGGGAGTTATTTTGCAAACGCCAAGACAGCGAATGTCTACAATGGTGCAGGCCCGTTTGACGGCTATCTCAACGAGGCAGCACAAATACGCTGGTATTCTATTCCGGAGAGAATTGGAATGGATGGCTATTTTCAAAATGACCCGAGTACAGTTAATCACATCAAGGATTACTACAGTAATTCCAATTATTACTTTCTACAGGATTATGCCCCAGTTAAAATGCGATACAATCCGGCTATGTATGTTGGATTGAATCTCAAGTGGAATTTTAACCGATATGCGGCACTTATTTTAAATGTGAATGGAACAAAGTTGAAAGCGGTTGGTCAGTTTACCATGCAGGTCACCGGCTCAAATAATATAGGCCAGCCAAATTCACAGGGTATTGAATTGCTTACTGTAGCAGGTGAAGAACAACGTTTCAATATGAATTTCGGATACCGTCAAGGTTGGATGATGGGGGATATGTCGAATTTCTTCGTACAGGTTGGAGGAAGTATGCTGGGCACCCGTTGGATGCGCAACTATGTGCTGGTAGCCGATCGTCAGTTCGATTTGATTACACAGGGATTTGTGCAAGGGCAGCAAGCGTTATCAGCAACACCAACTACCGGAATTGGTTTTGGGGCATTCGTGCAAACCGGTGTTGAGTTTTGGATAGGCCGTTATTCGTTCGACATCGGAATTGGTTTTTCACGTGATAAGGTCAAGATTCACACGCTCGAAGAGGATGTGACGAATAAATGGATTCAAGCCACTTTTAATATCTAAAAAAATAAACCGGCGGTATAGACGAGGTCGCCATTGAGGGGCCCCAATTTGACGCGAGTTATCTGATTGACAGCTTCCGGATTCCAGGGTTGAGAAACCTTCAGGTAATTTTCACTGAAGCCATACATCGCACCTTCATCTTCCGATCCTTCCCAAAGCACTTGTTGCTCTGATTCATGGAATCGCTCATAAAACAATCGCTTCTTTTTGTCGGAAAGCATTCGCAATTCAATGGTGCGGCGGTGGCGAACATCCTGCGGAACTTCGTTGGGAATTCGCAAAGCAGTAGTGTTGTCGCGCTCGCTATAGGTAAAGACATGCAGGTATGCAGCCGGAATATCGATAAGGAATTTGCGCGTTTCTTCAAACCGTTCGTCGGACTCACCCGGGAATCCGGTAATGATGTCGATGCCAATGCACGCGTGTGGCAATACTTTCAGGATTCCGCTAACACGTTCGCGGTAGAGATCGGTGCGATATCGCCTGCGCATCAGTTGCAGGATGTCATCCGAACCACTTTGAAGTGGAATATGGAAGTGAGGCATGAACTTGCTCGAGCTTGCTACGAAGTCAATGATATCGTTAGAGAGTAGATTGGGCTCAATGGAAGAGATGCGGTAGCGTTCAACTCCCTCCAATTTATCGAGCTCTTCAATGAGCTGGAGCAGGGAAGTGTTGTGCTGGGTTCCATAATCGCCGATGTTTACGCCTGTGAGTACAATCTCCTTTGCTCCGGCATCGATGGCTTTTCGTGCTTGTGTAATGGTTTCTTCAATCGAAGCGCTTCGGCTTCGGCCGCGCGCCAGCGGTATGGTGCAGAAGGCGCAGAAATAGTTACAGCCGTCCTGAACTTTCAGGAATGTACGCGTGCGGTCACCGGAGGAAAATGAGGGAATGAAGTCCTTCACATCTTTGATTTCTCCCACGTGTATGGCAGGTTCAGCAACTAGCTTTTGCTGATGAACATGCTCGACGAGATTGAACTTTTGCCCTGCTCCCAACACTAGGTTTACCCCGGGTATGCGGGCAATTTCATCCGGCTTCAGCTGCGCATAACAGCCCACCACAGCAACAAACACATCCGGGTTGGAACGCACGGCCCGACTCACAATGTTCCTGCATTTTTTGTCTGCCTGCTCCGTGACGCTGCATGTGTTGATGACCAAAACATCCGGAGCATCTTCCATCTCTACGCGCGAATAACCGGCCTCGGTAAACTGACGAGCCAAGGTGGAGGTTTCTGAAAAATTCAGTTTGCAACCGAGAGTGTGAAAGGCTATTCGTCCTGATGTTGACATTTTTAGAGCGTTCGAAAATGTTTTGTTTACGAAGTATGGATATGCATTTCTGAAGTTACCTTTACCGCAATCTTGCAAGTAATCAATAATGAGCAAATTTAAACTGATCTTGTTGTTAGCGGGTCTGCTCCCGGCGATTTCATGGGCTCAGGAGCCCTGTGAATTTGATGTGCCCCTTCAGTCATATTACATATGCCCGAGTGAATTTGGTTTTTATCTTCCATTGTTGGATCAACCGACAGGAACTTATTCCGGTGATTTTGTAAGTGAAGATGGTTTTTATAATTCAGTCGCTGCCGGACCTGGAATACATTATGTCATTTATACCGCATCACCTGATGTTTGCATTGGCACCGATACTGTTGAATTTTTAATCTTGGATTATGGCACCCTGGAGGTTGAGGGTAATCTTACTATCTGTGTAGGTGATTCTACTACCTTGAATGCTCCGAATGAACTTGAGTATGACTGGGGAACCGGTGATCGTTTTACATCCTTTACGTTTTCGCCGGATACCACAACCACGTATATAATATCCGGCACGGATATGAATGGTTGTACTATATCTCAAGAGATGGTAATCACGGTTTTTCAAAACGGTCCGGATGTGCTCATTGATGGTCCAATCCGGGTTTGCTTCGGCGATACAGTCACTTTTGAAATAGAGGGCACGACTGCGTTTAATTGGGCAGATGGATCAACCGATAGTTTGCTAACCTTAGAGCTATATGATGATGTGTTACTTTCAGTGAATGTGTTCGATAATCCGGCCTGCGATACAACGGTTGAGCTCTTTGTAGATGTTGCAGAGGATTTGTATTACGAGTATGAGGCAGTGACTGAAGTATGCGAAGGCAATCCGTTCCAGATTTTTATTACCGGAGGAAATGCTGCGTATTACATACTTGGAGACCTGTTTTTCAGCGATTATGCTGAGTTTACATTCGATAACGACACTGCGCTCACACTGGAAATTTATAATGAGTTTGGATGCATGAAAACACGGAACTTGGTGTTTACCGTGAATGAATATCCGGAGTTAGTGGTTGACGCACCGGAGAGGTTGTGTGAGCAGGATTCAGTGAACATTTTTGTTTCAGGAAGTTCGGCCATTGATTGGATCGATTTATTGACGGGCGAGCCGGTGTCTCTTACCGGAATAAACCAGTATCAAAGCATAGTCACGGATACAATTAGTTTTCAAGTTTCTTCCCTTGGAACAACGGGTTGCACGGCCGTTCAGAATATTGAAATTCCGGTATACCCGGTACCGAATGTCCAGGTTGATTCTCTCACTCCATTCTGCATTAACCGAATTGCAACAGCTGTGGGAACAGGTGCCGATTTTTATCTATGGAACGGATTGGACATCCAGAATCAAATTACTTTTCCAGTTGAGGGTGACACAACGCTGATTTTGTTTGGATCAACCATTTATGGTTGCTATGCAGAAGATACTTTGGTAGTTACCGCGCATCCCAATCCTGAACTTTATCTTACAGGAGAGTATACGATTTGCGAGCTGGATACAGCAACATTGGTGGCCACCGGCGCTTATTATTATTTCTGGGATGGGGAAGAAGGAACCGATACCTTAAATGCTATGCCCTCGGCTGATTCGCTTTTCACCCTTATAGGAAAGAACATCTTTGGCTGCGCCGATACCGCAACCTATTTTGTGGATGTTAATCCCGCCCCGCTCAACGTCTTCACCGGAGAATCGGAAATTTGTGTTGGCGAATCTACGTTCTTAGCGTTTTACACGGATGGGTTGCTTTTTCAGTGGGGCGATGGTTCCAACCAATCGGTGATAGTGGTAAATCCTGCCGATGACACCACGTACGCTGTCACTTCACTCGGGACAAATGGTTGCCCTCGAACATCGTCGTTTGATGTCATTGTGAACGACTACCCAATATTGGGTGTAAGCGGCAATGCACCTGTTTGTTTTGGTGATAGCTTGACATTAATAGCAACAGGAGCAGACTCATTTACTTGGAATAATGGATTGTCGGGCGATACGATTACATATCTCCCATTGGTGCCAGGAATACTCCGGGTAGAAGGTTCAAATGGTGATTGCACGACAGAACTTGCCATCAATATAACCGTCAATCCGACACCTTCCGCCTTGTTTTCTTTCGATGCCGATACGCTTTGCACAAACGGCGATGGAGCAACTTGGGTAGCAAGCCCTGCCGGAGGTTTATTTAGTGGCGACGGTGTCGTAAACAATTGGTTCGTGCTGAATGCAGCCGAATTTGGACTTAATACGGTCACCTACACGTATACCAATAGCTTTAATTGCACATCGTCGGCAACGGATTCAATTGTTATTGAGACATGTATCAATGTTGAGGAAAATACATTTTCATTCATGACTCCTTATCCGAATCCATTTACGAATCAACTAGTATTGGAATCAACAGATGATAATGTGCAATTTCAGGTACTCAATGCTGTTGGAGCCATCGTTTACGAAGGTCAACTTTATAAGCGAGCAATTATTGACACTACAGAATGGTCTTCGGGTACTTACGTAATCCGACTAAATCAAGGCGCTACTCCTGTAACACATCGAATCGTGAAGATTGATGGTTAGTGATTACTACTAAACCACTTAAGCGACAAACTTAATCTGCTCTTAAGATTTTTGCGATCGATGATGTAGTCAAGGAACCCGTGTTCCAAAACGAACTCGGCACTTTGGAATCCTTGGGGTAAATCTTTACCAATGGTTTCTTTCACAATGCGTGGACCTGCAAATCCAATCAGAGCTTTCGGTTCGGCGATATTGATATCCCCCAACATGGCAAATGAAGCCGTAACTCCTCCTGTAGTCGGATCGGTTAAGAAAGATACGTAGGGGAGTTTTGCATCGGCAAGTTGAGTAAGCTTGGCGGAAGTCTTGGCCATTTGCATGAGTGATAAACCGGCCTCCATCATGCGCGCTCCGCCTGATTTAGAGATGCAAATGAACGGACATTTGTGCTTGATAGCTTCGTCTACTCCAATGGCGAATTTCTCACCAACTACTGAACCCATCGACCCGCCAATGAATCCAAAATCCATACAAGCAATGATAGCTTCTTCGCCATTTATTTTTCCTCTGCCCACACGGATGGCGTCTTTTAAGCCCGTTTTCGCAATCGTCGTTTTGATACGGTCTTTATAGGATTTCGTGTCTTTAAATTCAAGAGGGTCAGCACTTGACATTTGTGCGGCCACTTCCTCGAATTCATTTTCATCGAATAGAATACTAAAATACTGAAGTGAGCTAATCTTTTCATGATAGCTGCACTTGTCGCAAACCCAGTTATGCTCGGCGTGTTCTTCGCTTGTAAGCACATTGCGGCATTCAGGACATTTATACCACAAACCTTCAGGAATGTCTTTTTTTTCCTTGTACTTCGTAGTAATGCCCTGCATTTTTCTGGTAAACCAACTCATGGATCTGCTTTTTTAGAAGTGCAAATATGAATATAAAATGATAAGCAAGCCTCTGTTTTGAAATCACTTTAGCAGTCAATGCTCCCTGTCCGTAGTTGGATGATTTCTAGCCGGTAACGCATTTCAACAAAGCGAACGCGATTGTAGCTCTTATGCATGCTGGTCAGAAACTCGCTGGGTTGAACCAGTTTCTTGATTGAGACTACGCATGTTAATCACCGGATTGGCATACATCTGTAGTAAAATTTCGCGCGCTGTACTATGGAGGTTTTCGGAAGGTAACCCGAGTTTTTTTCTTGAAAATACCAACTTGAGAATTTGTCCACGGATGTAATTGGCAAAGGCAATGCGCTGAATATTGGAGTATTTTTCTTTGTATTCGCGGGTTCCGTGAAGTAGGTCGTAAGCTATGTAGTTGTTGGGCCAAAGGTGATAAATGCGATGCATTTCATCATCGATGGCCTCACTCAAAATGCGGAACTTCTCGTTTTTATTGCTAATCAATCGCATGCTTTCAAATGCGTGATCCATTGGCTTGCCAACACAGATATTAATCTGACCTTTGTGACCGGTTAAGCCGGTGAGCATTGATTGAAAATCTTCACCGGTTTTTTTTTCGTAAGTGTCAAAGTACTTGCGATGCAAAAGTTCGTTGGTCTTCATTAAATCGCAGGGGTCAAACTCATAGCTAACGCACATGGGGCGGATATTGAGCTCCACCAGTGCATCTTCAGGCGGTTGCTTTGAACTCAACGAGAACATTTTGAGCAGACCGGTTGCGGTGCGATCATCGCCATCTTTGCTTCGTCCCTCGCGCTGAGCAATCCAGATGGATGTGTTTTTATCTGCGATGGTATGGCGGATGTAATTGCTCAGTCGCTGCGAGTAATGAAGCATCTCTTTCGCATTTACATCTCTGCTAACGATGAAATTCTTGTTGCAGCGAACTACGTCGCGAATAACCGGTAACTTCAATAGGTTGTCACCAATAGCAATTTCGGTGGTGGGTATGCCTCGTTCAAGAAGACTAACATTGAGGAGGGCACTATCAAGAATGATGTCTCTGTGATTAGAGATAAAAAGATATGCCTTGTCTGGTTCAATCTCTGACTCGTTGGTGAAGGTTACGCCACTGGTAGTCATTTGCGTAATGACTTTGACGGCAGGCGCGCTAATCTCCTCTTGGAACTGCTGCACATTCTGAACAGAAAGAAACATGTCCAGAATTTCAGTTTTACGCAGTCCGGGATAAACCCACTTCATCATTTTGATGAGCAGTGGGTCTTGCACCATTCGTTGAATGGCATCCTGCAATTCTGCGTCGTTGTATGGACGCATTTCTTGAAAATCATGAACGTCGATAGGTGAGGCGGTCATGATGCGAATTTACACGGCATCCTAAAAAAAGATATCTCCGTTTTCTGAGATTTTACCTTTCCCAGGCCGGACATGGACGAGGAGGTGCATTCCCTTCAGTTTTCTTATGTAATATCTTCTTGGCCTTAGCTCCGCATTTCCAGTGATTGAAGATTGTATACTTCAAGCTGAAATAAATATCGGCACCATAAATTTTCTTCTTCATCAGAATTGCCATGATGTCGTCGCTTCCGATAATCAAACTATTCAAGCGAAGACAGATACCTGCTTGTGGTTTTTTGAATTGATACATTGATACAGGAATCGATGCTTCGAAACGCTTTGTCTCCCAGCGAGGCGCAATTCCTAAATAGCCGGAGCGCTGCACTCCCAATTGGTTTAACCAAGGAACACCATAGGTTACGGCGCCATATAAGTAGAAATTACTGATTAGATTAAAGTCTGCCTGCGCTGAAATGGCAGTTGGAAGTAACATGGTGTACTTAGTAAGGTAGCCGTTCTGCTTTGTCAAATGAAAATTATTGTTGATCAAACTATCGACTCCATTGATGTCGTATGCTTGAGTGCCTTGATAATTTTCCCACATCGTACTTTGATTTTGTGAGAAGTTATTGGTGTAGAATGGCTCTTTGAATTTGATTCTGCCGACGTCAATTAATGAAACGCCAAAGCGATATAAATAATCGCCATCGGTGCACGGATCGTGTGGCACATAATCTTCTGAGTGGCGGTGTCTTACTTTGTGGGTAAAACCAATGTCAGCCCCCCAGCCCGCTCCGTTGATGTATGCTGTTGTCGGGTCATTAAAGCCATATTGTCCCGCAAATTCTTGTGTTTCGATAGAGTTGTTGTCAAGGATTTTATACGTCCAGGAGTCAAGGCGCACACCTGCTCCGGCATAGCCCAGCAATCGCTTAATTGTAATGGCTCCCTGAGTAATGGAAAGCCCTTGACGTTGTAAGATGGTCCCATACGTAAAGCCCAATTCACCCCAGGCCAAAACATTGGTGCGAATGTTTCGAATCGTGTTGATTTTATTTTTTTCTTCCGGGGAATCGAACCCGTTTTGTGCCCAATCATGGAGTTTGGATGAAACACCTCGTACATCTGCCATCACTCTGACGGATGTACTAAAGGCAAACGCATGTTGCTTCACGGCAAAAGCGATTGATGGACCACCAATCTGAACATCCACGAACGCTGAGTAGGGAGAGTTCTTTTTATTTAACGGGACTGTTGTCATCGTATCGAAGTTATCTTTCGATAGTTCTTTGCCATTGAGGTATACGAGGTCATTTTTTGCAAATACACTGAAGCCGGCCAACTGGAAGTCGATGAATGCTCGAGAGTCAACAATGGTCGAGGGGTTGTTCCATACTGTGTTAATCGGTGATCGAGTGCTCCCTGCAATTCCCAAATTATCTTGGGCATTCATGCTAAATGCAGTAAGTATGGAGAGAAGTAATAGGATTGACTTGTTCATGCCAGGCTAAATAGGGTCACGGCCATTGAACGAGTGTCCTCTTGAAAATGTTCTATTTATTTGAGAAAAAATTACTTGCCTTCGGAATGGGCTAGTTTGATTCGGAAGAAAACAGGTGTATTTCGAGGCACTACATTGCCCGCGCTTCCTTGAGTTCCGAATGCCAGGTAAGAGGGCATATAGACAAGCGCCTCTTCTCCAAAATGCATGAAGCTCAAGGCGTAATGCAAGCCATCTACTAATTGGCCGGGGGCGCCATAGGTGAGTTGCATTTCTGTCTCCTCATCCAGTTTTTTTCCGTTGAGGAGGAAGGTATTGTAAGTCAATTTTATTTCATCACCAACCACGAGCGTATCGCCATTGGATCTCGAAAAGTATTGTATGAAGCAGTCGCCGTGTTTTTCATAGTCTTTTATTCCATCGTTCATCAGCAATAATTCGATTGCCTCTCTCTCCTCATATTCACCTTGCTGGGCTGCGCTCATCAAGAAATCGGCATACTCGCCGGCAGAGAATGTTTGCAAAACATCCAGAGAAAGCTCCATTTCCTCGTCGGAACCATACATGGTCTCATCGGCATATGCGCTGAGGTAGCTGCGAGCGAACGTATGAAATGGCAATCGCAAGGTTATGGCATCTCCGCACTGCAAGTTGAGCAGGATTTCTTGAAGGTCGGCACTCAAATTTTGTGCGTTACCAGCAGACGAATTATTAGCGGGATTACCATGATGGAGCTGAAATTCATATTTCTTTTCCGAGTTATCCCTGCTTTCGAATCGCACGTGCATGATGAAATGACTCGCTTCGCGAAGTGAAGTGCCGCAATCGCCGAATTTATCCAGTCGGTATTGAATTTCTGATCCCTGCTGCTTGAAGCCGGCATGCTCACCGCACCCACTTAGAAATAGCATGACGGTGCATGCCATGAAGAATTGTGTCATTATGTATTGATAATTCTTCATTCAATGATTCGAAGCATGTGGATATCGTATAACAGAGTTGCGCGTTGCGGTATCTTTTGTGAATCGCCTGTCAGCCCAAATGCTAGATGCGAAGGAATTATAAATCGGGCCTTATCACCGGCATGCATAAGTTGAAGCGCTTCGTGCATCCCTGTTTCAATGCTTCCGTGACCAATGTGAATTTCCTTGGCGCTTTCTGAGTCGGTTTGGTAACATAGTGTTCCGTCAAGTAAGCTGATTGTGTAAGTGATGATAACACGATCATCTTTTTCAGCTTTTTTACCCTTGCCCGGTTCGTATATCCAGTAGTGCAGACCGGTTGAAGTTTCTTGCATGGGCCATGCGGATGTTGCAATGAATTTTTTTATTGCGACAATCTCCTCTTGATGGTTTCTTTTGTTTTCTTCTACGAGCTCTTTTCTGGTGCGCGAAATTTCTTGTTCAGTTAAAGGTTCCGGATTTTTCCCTTTACATGCATTCAGAAATGCCAGTGTCGTAAATGCTACAAAGAGATTGATGTTCATGAAGCGACTATTTGATTGCTGAATTGAGATACTAATTCTCGGAATTTATCCAAGGTCAAATTCATGTTTTCATTACTCAAACCACCGGCAGCGTTGATGTGTCCGCCGCCTTGCCAGTGCATGCGTGAGAATGAATTCACATCGAATGTGCCTTTTGAACGGAAGGATATTTTGATTTCATTATTCCCTTCTCGAAAAAATGCCGCCATCTTGATGCCTCGTATGGAAAGCGCCTGATTAACCAATCCCTCTGTATCGCCCTGACGATAATTGTATCGCTGAAGTTCTTCTTGTGTCAGACTGATGAAAGCGGTTGAATGTTCAGGGAGCACAACTAATTTTTCGCTGAGGGCATATCCAATTAGTTTCAACTTATCCATGAGGTTGGTGTCGTAGACACTACGATGTATTTCGGCATGGTCGAGACCCGCGGAAATCAACTCGCCGGCAATTCTGTGTGTGTCGTCAGAGACAGTGTGGTATCGAAATGAACCGCTATCGGTCACTATTCCCAGATAAATGCATGTGGCGATATCCAAATTCAAATGCCCTTTCCAGCCACATTGTTCTATGAAGCGATACACCATCTCACAGGTACTGCATGCACTTGTATCGCTGTAACAGACAACCGGAAATTCGCCTGGTTGCTGATGGTGATCAATCAGAATGAAAGGGGATGCACTTTGTTGAAGCAGATTAGAAACGAAATCTCCTGTGCGAGGCAAATGATTATAGTCGAGAGAGAAAATCAGGTCCGCTGATTTTATTGTCGCTTCAGTAAGAGCGGGGTTTTCTTCGGCTATAATGCAACTATCATATTCTTTCACCCAATGAAGAAAGTCGGGAGCCGGGTCAGGCAGTATCGTTTTGGGTTTTTTCCCCAGACTTTTTAAGAATTGATGCATTGCCAATGCTGATCCAATAGCATCTCCATCTGGATGTTTGTGCGTGGTTACTACGATATTCTCGGCATTCAGAATGAGCCTTTGCGACAAATCGATTTGCTCCGGAGTAAGGGTCCTTGACATGTCACAAAGTTAATCCGACGCGCGGCGCAGCCTCTTTTTCTTTCGTTAACTTGCGTACTCTTTTTAAACAAACAATAAAAAGCGTGTTCATGATTCGCCTTCGCTTATTCGGTTTGATAGCATGTGGTTTTTTACTGGCCGGCTTCGTTCTGCACAAGTTCTATGTATCGAAGACGATCATTGAATACAATTCCGGTACGCAGATATTCGAGATTACAACAAAATTGTTTACTGATGATCTTGATTTGACCTTGTCGAGCTTCGCAGGTAAGCAACTCCATCTTGGCACTGAACAGGAAAATACCGAGACAAACGCTTTTTTTGAGGCGTACCTAAGGAAGCATTTTACAATAGTGATAGATGGTGTTCCCGTTGAGTGGCGATGGGTGGGGAAGGAGGTTGAGAATGATCTCACGTATTGTTATTTGGAATTTTATCGGACTCCCGAATTTTCTACATTAACCGTTACGAATGATTTATTGATGTCCAATTTCGATGGTCAACAAAATATAGTTGATCTCAGTATGATGGGTTCAACGCAAACACTGGTTTTCTTAAAGGATCGCATCCAACAATCGTTTCAGCGTTAAGACATGAAGAAGAAAGAGAAGGTTGACTTTATTCTTAGGGAGCTTGAACGCTTGTATCCCAATCCACCCGTTCCCCTTGACCATAAAGACGCCTACACGCTTTTAATTGCCGTGCTTTTAAGCGCACAATGTACCGATGCACGCGTGAATACGGTGACACCGGCTCTTTTTGCACTTGCTGACAATCCGTTTGATATGGTAAAATTGAGCGTTGTTCAAATAGAAAATATCGTCAGACCATGTGGCTTGGGCCCGGCAAAAAGTAAGAACATACATCGGCTATCTGAGTTGTTGATTGAGCAACACAATGGAGTGGTGCCGTCCACGCTGGAAGAACTGGAATCACTACCTGGTGTTGGCCATAAGACGGCGAGTGTCGTGATGATTCAAGCGTTTGGTGTGCCGGCATTTCCCGTAGACACCCATATTCATCGCATGTTGTATCGTTGGGGATTGAGCAATGGGAAGAGCGTTGAGCAAACGGAGCGTGATGCCAAGAAGTTGTTTCCCGAAGCCACGTGGATTAAGCTACATCTTCAAGTCATTTTTTATGCACGGGAGTATTCGCCTGCTCGCGGAGCATCCTCTGAAAAGGATTTTATCACGATGATGGTTAGTGGTAAAATAAAGTCTCTTCCGAACTAAAATCTGATAGCTTAACAAATGCCATTTAAAAGGATGCGCTTCAAGGATTAGGTTGAATGGAGTGGTAGATAAACCTTGTCAATTGCTCTGCTCCGGCTGGGTTGAGGTGATTCATGTCGACATAGTATCCTGAGTTCGCAAAGCATGTATCGTCAACTGCAATCACTTGATGCTTGGTGAAATCGATTGAGGTAAACGTTCTCTTGATATAGTCAGCCATGATATAAGGTTTTCCCATGCGTGCGGAAACAAGGTTTGGATAAACAATTATGTCGAATGGGATACCGGCATTCTCGAGCAAGCGAGCGCTTCTTTCGAACGAATTCCGCTGAAATCGAATGTTCTGAAAAATGTCGGCTTGCATCAAGAATAACTTGGTTTTTATTCCGAGTGCTTTACCGTTGGTTTCTGCTTCAATTGCATTAAAGTTGGCTTCCGAGCCGGTTCGTAGTCGTTGATAGGCCTTTTCAATCTCTTTGCGACTAAGTGTCTTTTGAGGTTTGAAGCCAAAATCGGAGTTGAACTCCAACTCATCTTTTTCATCTGCCAGTTTGAAAATGCCAGTTGCAGCGTGAATGTTCCAGGCCGCATGATGCAAGAAGGATGACACTACTTGCGTGTTGCCGTCTAAGCCCGATTGTATGATTTGACCCGGCGAGGCAGCAAGTGGAAAGAGGTTGTGCAGGTTTCTGTTCATTGCATCCCCTTTAAAGCAAAGCATTACCTTTTTGGGTTTGATCTGTTGTTCAATGATCATTTGTTCGAGCAACACATCTGTCATGGCAAAACAGCTATGTGTAATGCCCAAGTTCACATACGATGTGTTGCTTGAGTCCCAGCTATTGAGCAAGCTGTCGTTGATGCCATTGAGACAAATGCTTGACCCTACGAAAGCTACCGTGCTATCCCAGGACTGATTGGGTATGAGTTTATCGTGCACCCAT
>JBILCQ010000204.1:0-4272 GCA_044353065.1 Flavobacteriales bacterium
AAACACCAGAGAATCCATTGCTTGAAATTTCTGCTATACTCGCAGTATCAGCGGTCTGAGCATGCAACGCATAAGGCACACTCAACATCTGCTGCGTGCCCAAATCCAAAAAGCCCTGGCCAAGATCTATTTCTACCTGCATGAACTTGGCGCCATTGGCCCAATTCACATCGCCCAAGGCCACACTGCTTCCCAACTGCGCGGTAAACAACCCCAAGGCAGAGGTGGTCACTGTTTGCATCTCTTGCCACACGGCTGTGCCCATGGCCGAACCATCATGTATAGTGAAACGTGCGTTAATCGTGGCATTGTTAAGCGCCTGTCCCAGACCATTGCGCGCAATAGCTTGGTAAGGAATGAGCGCAGGTGCCTGTGCTCTTAGCATGGTACTTAGCACTATGAAAAAACTGAAAATGATGGTGCGCATACCGGTTATGTTTTGGGCGAAAATAGAACAACTGGGAAATAAAAGAACAGCCATTCTAAAATCTCCAGAATAATTCACTCGCTATATATTTGCGCACCATACCTTACCCTTTTTACCCCTTCAACCCTTGCCCCCTTCAATCAACCGAAAACTCGTCGAAGTCTGCTACACACCCGGGCAATATCACCTCTATCAGGAGGATTTTGATATTGTAGTAGTGATTGATGTGTTGCGGGCTACCAGCGCGATAACCACTGCGTTACACTATGGTGTAGACCGGATCATTCCTGTTTCTAGTGTAGAGGAAGCCATTGAATACAAGAAGAAAGGATTCATCGTTGGGGCCGAGCGCGATGGTCGGGTTGTGGAAGGTTTTGACTTTGGCAATAGCCCATACGCCTACATGGACCCCAACATGCGCGGCAAGACGGTAGTGCTCACTACGACCAATGGTACAAAGGCTATTCAGATTGCCAGTGAACGTAAAACGGTGGTCATAGGCTGCCTCAACAACCTCGACATTCTTTGCTCGTGGTTGGCCGATCAACATAAGAATACGCTCATTTTGGCTTCTGGCTGGAAGGATAAAGTAAACCTGGAAGACACGATATGCGGTGGCGCCATTGCCGACATCCTTATTGAGTCGCGCAAGTTTCAATGTGTGGAAGACAGCACGGTTGCAGCCAAATTCATGTACCGCTCAGCACGCGAGCACCTGTGGAGCTTTCTTCGTGCCTCATCACATCGCCGTCGCCTCATCAAATTGAATATTCAGCGCGACGTGAAGTATTGCCTTACTGCCAATACAGTTCCCTGCATCCCTATTCTCGAAAACGGGGAGCTTGTTAAATTGAACTACGAGCCGAAAGAATGGCTAACAGCCGATGCCTTGGCGCATTAAATTAGCGGCGATGCGCAGTTTCCTCCTTCCCTTTACTTTGTTGATCGTTGCTCTGCTGGCCAGTGCTTACAGGCCGCACGTATGCGTGCTCGACACCAATACCTGGGGTTTTTTCGGACACAAGAAAATCAACGAACTGGCTATTTACACGCTTCCCGAAGAGCTGTTCGGATTCTACAAGGCCAACATGGATTACCTGATTGACCACTCGGTCGATCCCGACAAACGTCGCTACAGCGTGAAAGGCGAAGCTGAGTGCCACTACATCGACCTGGATCGATACATCACTGCTGAACAGTCTAACCCGTTTGAGAGTATTCCACGACGTTGGGACGATGCCGTAGCGAAGTTTTCCGAAGACACCTTGCGCGCTCACGGCATTGTGCCCTGGCACATTTACCTGATGCAACAACGACTTACGGCTGCCTTTCGAAATGAAGATGTGAACCGCATTCTTCGCCTCTCGGCAGAAATAGGTCATTACATCGGCGACTCGCATGTGCCACTGCATACGACGAGCAATTACAACGGACAAAAGACCGGGCAACGCGGCATCCATGGCTTTTGGGAAAGCCGCATTCCTGAGCTGTATTTCAATGATTATGATTTCTTCATTGGTAAGGCAAACTATATCAAGGCACCGCAAGCCTATATCTGGGAGCGCATTGAAGAGAGTTTTGCGGCCGTCGATTCCGTTCTGGGTTTTGAGCGCGATTTGACCGCCAGCTTCGGAGAAGAGAAGAAGTATTCGTATGAAACACGCGGACAGGTGAACATGAAGGTTTACTCGCAAGACTTCAGCAGGGCCTACAGCAATATGCTCGACGGACAGATTGAGCGCCGCATGAAGTCGGCGGTTATTTCGATTGGTAGTTTTTGGTACACCGCCTGGATCGATGCCGGTCAACCCGATTTGGGTCGTTTCATAGCTAATCCACCGACCGCTGAGCCCGATTCCCTAAACGCTGATGACCCAAATTCGGAAGTTCGTCTAAGAATCCGAGAACACGACAACTGATAATCAGTCTATTTTTTATCGACTCGTAACATTTCATCAAAAACACGTGTATAACGTATTGAAAACTTAAAAAACTTCGATGAAAAAGATTATCACCCTGTTTTTGCTGGCGACATTATCGACCGGCGTCTATGCTCAAAAAGCTCAAATGTTATTCTATGGCGTAATTGCAGAAGGCATTCTGAGCGATCCAACAGCCGATGAAAATTCCAAGAACCGGAAGCAAAAACCCATCAAAGATGTAAAGGTCAGCGTTTTTGCGGCCGGAGAACTTGTTTCCACACATGTTTCAAAAGAAACCGGCTTCTACGGTGTATTGCTGAAGAGTGGCGGCAGCTATGAAGTAGTATTCGAGAAGGATGGCTATTTCAGCAAAACCTATGTGATGAACTGTAAAAAACTGGAGCACCCTGCCGACGGTAGTGCATTGAAATGTCTCATCGACATTGATCTATTCAAATCAGTTGATCAGGCAGAGCTCACGGATTTAAGTAAAAAACCATACGGCATCTGCTCCGTCAACCGCAATGAATTCGTTTGGGATACCGAGGCCATGCACAAACACAAGGTCAAGTTTTTTGAGCTGGCGCAGCCGGCATACCTCCAAAATGAGAAGTAATTAATTGACAAATGGCAAGTGGCGAGTGCCGATTCATTCGTCACTCGCCATTCGCCATTATTTCTTTCAACATCCTGCAAAAACGCCCTGCGCCCGTCTCATCTTTGCGGAGCACATCACCCAGGTCGTTTATGCCCGCCAACAAATACGCTCTCTTGCGCTATCGCATCATCGATCGCTGCCTTACCAACAAGGGAAAGCCCTACCCTACGCGTGAAGACTTGCGCCAGGCGTGCGAAGATGCACTTTTTGGCAGTGGTGGTGACGCCATTTCGCTGAGCACCATCGACAAGGACATCTGGGCGATGAAGAATGAAAACGAGCTAGGCTATTACGCTCCTATCAAATTCAGCAAGCAATACGGCGGATATTTCTACGAGCAAGAGGGCTACTCCATTTCGGAACTTTCCCTTGGGGAAGAAGACCTGGAAGCCATTCGCTTCGCAACCGCTACACTCGAACAGTTTCGAAGCATCCCTATTTTCAAGCAGTATGAAAGTGCGATCGATAAGATTATCAATCGCGTCAACATTTCGCCCAATCCCGACGATTCATCACTGGCGAAGTATATTCAATTCGAAAAATCGACCGTGAGTTTGGGCAACGAGCATTTGACTCCGCTGCTTGAACATATCAAATCGAAGAAGTCCATTCGTATTCATTATCGCAAATTCAGCGACGACATTTTAAATGAATACGAGCTTCATCCCTATTTGCTGAAAGAGTTCCACAACCGCTGGTATCTGGTCGCATTCAATCCGCAACGCAATGCAATTCGCACGTATGGATTGGAACGCATCGAAAAGCTGGAAACCGCCGAGCGGAAATTCACAATCGACAAGTCGTTCGATCCTGATTTGTTTTTTAAGCACACGATTGGCATTACTGAGCGGAGTGAAAAGCCCGAAAATATTGAGCTTCGCTTCGAGTCGGCTACAGGAAAATACCTCGAAACACAACCGATTCATCCGAGCCAGGAAACCACCAAGCGTGATGGAAATTTTGTTTACGTGAGCCTGCATGTTTTGGTAACCACCGAGCTCATCAATTTGATTTTAAGCTTTGGTCACCAGGTAAAGGTTATCAAACCGAAAAAACTGGCAACACAAATTCAACATGAGCTGGAACAATCCTTAAAGCTCTACTAGCCCCCCTATAATCCTACAATCCTACACCCCTATAATCCTATCTATCATGCGTAAGATTCTCATAGCCAACCGCGGTGAAATTGCCCTCCGGGTAATGCGTTCCGCAAAAGAAATGGGTATTGCTACAGTAGCTGTTTTCAGTGAAGCCGACCGCAACGC
>JBILCQ010000237.1:0-3885 GCA_044353065.1 Flavobacteriales bacterium
CGTCGAGTCGTCGCTGAGTGCGCTGCATAAAACCATTCACCTCACATCAAACATTGGCCTAAACGGAACCGTCAATTTGATTTGGTCGCACTACGAAGGATTTTACTTCGGCAGCTACAACATTTAACGTGGCGATAGCCCCGGCAATCTTTCCTTGCTTGCAACTATCGCTAGCAATCTGAACAGTTACACAGACCTGAATCCTCCAGTGGGTAATTTTTACTACGTGATCGAAGTGGAAGGCATCAGCTGCGACCCCAGTCGCGATGTGATTGTATCGCGTTCAAATGTTGTTTACATCGCACCAAACAGCATCGCTCAAGTAAACGCATCTATTCTTTCCGTCTATCCAATCCCGGCCTCCGATGAACTGCACTTGGCGGTGAGCAACGATGCCCTTGGCAACTACGTTGTCCTAATGAGCACGACAGGAGCCATTGTGGCTCAGCAAAAAATCACGAGCGAAAAAGTGAGTCTTCCACTCGACGCCTGTGCTTCCGGTTTTTACATCCTGCAACTACGCGATGGCAATAGCGTGGTGGCGACAAGGCGAGTGGTGGTGGAGTGATAACTAAAAAGAACATCAACGAACAGACTAATCAGTGACTATGAAACGGTATTACAAGCTCACCATACTTGCGTGCCTGCTCCTGGGACTGCAGGCAACCGCGCAATTCACGATCAATTCGACAGATGCATCTACGGCTGCTTCAATGGTTATGGGCCCGGATGTAATAGTTTCAAACGCCTCTTTTACGGGTGATCCGATACAAATGGGTTGGGCCTACAACATCCCAACATTCACAACCAATGGTGGATTGATTCTATGCACCTCTGATATTCAGAATTTATTGCCTGGCAGTATTGCGAGCGATCCAATATCATCGGTAAATACCGAAGATGACTTACTCAGCATTGCCAACAGTGTTCCGCCCCTTATTGGACAGACCTTTACCGTTGATGACGTGAACGATGTGGCCATACTCGAGTTCGACTTCGTTGCACCAACAGCAAATATGAATTTGAATTTTGTGTATGGCTCCGATGAATACCTCACGTATGTCAACTCGCAATACAACGACGTGTTTGCGATTCTCATCTCAGGACCAGGCATCACAGGTCCGTATGCTTCGCCGCCGGCATTTCCCGATGGGTCTGCTAATCTCGGTATAGTGCCCAATAGCAATCCTCCTCTGCCCATTACGATTTCATCCATCAACAATCAACTGAATAGCGAATACTACATCGACAATCCGGGCAATACTATTAATACCAATGTAAGTCTAACGGGCTACACCAATGTCATTTCAGCGGCGCAGGTTCTGATACCGGGATCAACGTATCACCTTAAGCTGGCAATTGCTGACGGAGGCGACGCTGGCCTCAAATCGCTGGTGATCATGAACACGGCAATCTTCGCGAGTGCGCCTCCAGTCGAAATGTGTGCTTCCATTTTAGAAGAATCCATATGCTTGGAAGAGAGTGTTCAACTTACAACTATTCCAATCGTAATGGAAGGAATTAGCTACAACAACGGTATTTACATTCCCGATAATCAAGGCTGCCTAGAAACAGAAGTAACCTTCACGGAATTCGGTGATGCTGTAATTGACGATGTGAGTGACATCAATCGAATTTATTTGAATATGGAGCACTCCTTTCTTGGCGACCTAACCATAAATCTCATCTGTCCTAATGGATCGGCATTGAATATTTTTCCTGAATCAGGTCTCACAGGCCTTAACTTAGGAATTCCCGATCAAGCCGACAATGGAGTGCCGGGAATCGGATTCACCTATTCATTCTTACCATCAGAAGATGAAACGCTGTTGGACTATTCGAACAATGGTGGTTCAAATCCAATTCCCGCCGGAGAATATGCTCCTGAAGGCACTTTTACAGACTTAATCGGCTGTCCGTTGAATGGGACTTGGACCCTAGAAGTTTGCGATGTTGTTAATGCAGATGAAGGCTTTGTCTTTGAATTCGGAGTATTGTTTTCTGGAAGCGCCCTAGAAAATATACTTACTTGGTCGACAGGTGAAACTACGCCTACGATTACGGTGAGTCCGGAAGAAACCACCACCTATTACCTTTTTTCAGAAACAAATGATGGATTGTGTATCGACAGCGTTACTGTTTATGTTGTCCCACCCGTTCAGATTTCAACGGATGGACCTGCAGCTATTTGTAATGAAAATCCTGTTACCCTTTCTGCAAGCGGAACGGACAGCTATATCTGGAATGATGGAAGCACTGGAAGTCAGATTCAAGCAGTGTCAGCAGGGATATATTTTGTTACTGGGTCGACTGCCATTTGCTCAAGCTCAGATACAATTTACATTAGTACCTTAGGCGACCAACTCCCCATTTTTACAGAAGCAACGGAGTTTTGTACCGGAGATACTATTATTCTTTGGACTAATGAGAACACTACTCAATGCTCCGTATGCGGAGATAGTATTTCATATTGCTTCAACGACAATGAAAATCAAACATGGACATATTGCACAGACAATCCAGGTAACGGAATTCCAATTACATTGACATTCCAAGATGGCCAAATGGAGGCCTTTTTTGAATCACTCTCCATTTATGATGGTTCAAATATTTTTTCACCTGTTCTCGCAATATGGAACTCTGGCGACGCTTCAGGTAATTCTTGGAGTGCCCAAAGTGGCTGTATTACCATCCAACTTACCTCAGATGCAAGCGTGTCTTGTGAAAGTAATAACTTTAGTCCATGGATTTACTCTGTAACAGTTCCTATGGCAGTAAATACTAGCTTTTACTGGAACAACGGTGCAACCGGAAGCACCATCGAAATCACATCCGGCGGCGATTACTTCGTTGCGGGCACCGATGAAAATGGCTGCAATTTCTCGTCCGACATCATCTCGATTACCGAATACGCTTTCGATAACACAATCACAGCAACTGATAATGCCATTTGCGATGGCGAATCAGTAATGCTTGAGGTAATGCCGCTAGAAGTAATTCAGTGGAACAACGGCGCTACCACTCCCGACCTCATCGTCAACGAACCGGGAACATACTATGCATTCCTGTCGAATGGCCCATGCGAAGGATACACGCCTTCAATTGAAATAACAGAAGGTGTGACTCCAAACGTTGCGGCCTTCGCTGTGCTCGACACGCTGTGCAACGACGGGTCGACCACTTTGCTTTTCGGCACACCGGCCGGAGGAACTTGGGACGGCGCTGGAATAACCAATAATCAATTCTCTTCGGCACTTTCCGGAACCGGCGAATTCGATCTCACCTACAACTACACCAATCCGGAAGGATGTTCGGCTTCGGCGAACGAAACCGTTACGGTAATCGTTTGCACCGATGTGTCGGAAACAGAAACTCTTGATCGATACACCATTTTCCCGAACCCTTTCAACAACTACTTCCAAATCCAACATCCGGGTGGTAGTTATTTCAGCATCGAACTATTTGATGCCAGTGGCAAACTCATCTATTCTTCTGTTGCTCGGGAAAACATTCGCATAGCAACCGACTTTATCCAAGCAGGCATGTACACCATCCGAATAACCGACGAGCATTCGAGCAAAACATGCCCGCTTGTAAAAATGAATTAACGCAATCGATCGGGATAGCATCCTCTTGCATTTATTAAAAAGCAGAACTTCGGTTCTGCTTTTTACTTTACATCCGTTCGATTGCTTTTGTCGCTCCCTTCCTTCCCTATTTTCGCTCAACCAAAAGCCTTTAACCGTGAGCCGCTTTCATTCCGAAATCATCGCAACCTTCTTGCGCAATAGCGCAGTGAACAAAACACGTAATGCTTTTTTCATTGATGAAAAAGAATACGCATACGAAAAGCTGCGCACACGAATAGCGGCGTTACTAGGCGCT
>JBILCQ010000026.1:0-14277 GCA_044353065.1 Flavobacteriales bacterium
GAAACTCGGGGTAGAAGGAGCCGGAATCGCTACGGTCTGCGCAGAATGTGCAGCTTTTTTATTCGTTTTGATTTACACCATTCTTCGACACAACGATGAAGTGAACCGCGAGCTTCACCCGGAAGGTTATGCCATTAAAAAGTGGTTATTCAAAGCGCCTACACACACTACAAAAACCCTCGTCCGACTCGGAGGTCCAATTGCTCTTCAAATGGTGGTTAGTCTTGGCATGTGGACGTTATTCTATGGGTTCGTAGAAGGCATGGGAGAATCGGAATTGCAAGCTTCGTTTATCATTCGAAACATGTACACCCTCGCTTACATCAGCGTTGGCGGATTCAGTACCGTGACGAAAACCTATATCTCTGGCCTCATTGCAGAGCGCCGCCAAGGTGAATTGCACACGGTGATGAAACGTCTCATGTTTCTGAATTTCTGCACAATTGCGTTGCTCACTCATGGCCTGTGGCTTTACCCGGAATGGATAGCCGGACACTTCACCCAAGATGCGCATGTCATTGAGCAAACGGTCGACACCATGATGATTGTATTACCTGCCATGCTCACGTTTGCCTTTACGAGTATTTTGCTTGCTACCGTAGAAGGAAGTGGCAATACGTTGGCGGGTTTCGCCGTAGAAATGTGCACCGTTGTGATTTATGTAGCGTCTGCCTATTTGATGATATACAACTGGCATTGGCCCATCCATCTTGTTTGGCTGGCCGACTGGATTTACTTCATCTCGCTTGGATTTTTCTCCATGCTTTTCTTGTGGAATGGGAAGTGGAAGTGGAAGGAGGTGTAAGGGGTAATCGGAAAAGGGATAAGGGATAAGGGATCTGCCCCCAACTCACTTTATACTTTGTACTTTGTACTTTATACCTTACACCTTATCCCTTACCCCTTTTCCCTATCTTCGCGCAATATCGAAATCCAACATTCGTTTACGCAGCCGATGTTTAAATCGTACCAATTTGTTATCGTCGCACTAGTCGTTTCTTCATGCGCGGCACAGGGCCAAATCGGGGGGCTCTCCTCTTTCAATTTCACAAACATTCCCGGTTCTGCGAGAGTGGCTGCTATGGGTGGTAATTACTTCGCCGTAAAAGATGGCGACGTCCATTTGGCGCAATTCAACCCTTCCCTACTCGATAGCAACATGCATCAAAAAATAGGGATGAGTTTCGTTGATTATTTCGATGGCATTGCCATGGGCTATGCAACCTATGCACATCGCGTGCAAGCGCGAATTACGGTGGGTTCAACAATCCAGTATTGCAATTACGGCAAGCAAGCAGAGACCGATGCCATTGGCGATGAGATTGGACAATTTACGGCCTCTGATTATGCACTCAACCTCAGTGCTGGTTATGCAATCGATAGTCTTTGGAGCAGCGGACTCACCGTAAAGACCATCTATTCTTCACTTGCCAATTACACTTCCGTAGCTCTGGCGTTGGAAGGTGGATTCACGTATCACAACCCGCGTAAGAACTTCACGGCATCGCTGATCTTAACCAACTTCGGATATCAACTGAAAACGTATACAGAAGGAAACCGTGAAAAACTTCCGGTACAACTGCAGGTTGGTATTACGAAACGCCCGGCCCACGCTCCTCTTAGACTCTCTCTTGTGTATTCCAACATGCAAACATGGAATTTGCTGTGGGAAAACCCGAACAAAGCCGTTGTTACAGATCCTCTCACCGGTGAAGTGATTGAAGAGAAAAAATGGGAATTTGGAGATAATTTCATGCGTCACATCACCGTCGGCTCTGAATTCATTCTCACTCAAAATCTAAACATTCGCGTTGCATATAACTATCGCCGCAGGCAAGAATTAAAACTGGAAGACAGACCTGGCACGGCCGGTCTATCGTATGGTATCGGATTGAAAGTTTCCAAGTTCCATCTCAGCTACGGAAGAGCTATCTATCATCGCGCTGGACCAAGCAATCATATTAGTGTGACGACGGCGATTGGTGCGTGGTAGTGGCAAGTGGCAAGTGGCGAGTGGCGAATGAAAAGTGCAAATAATGAACGGAGAATGGAGAATAATCGCAAGGAAAATCGCCGCTCAACTCTTAAACCTCATACCTTACCCCTCATACCTTAACCCTTATACCTTAACCCTCACCCCTTTTGACCATCATGCAAATTGTTTTATTCGAAGACAACCACTGGAGTCGATTTCTACCACTCGTTTACACACGGCCGGTAGGAGAACTGCGCATGGGCATGATGACCATGGCGCAACGCTATTCACGCGCAATGAACACAGAAGTAGTGTACACTACTCGCTTGCCTTTGCGAGCCATCTTTGCTGAAGCATCTGCACAACTGCAACTCCATGTAAATGCACGGCTCTTCCCTACCGCATCATTGCTTGGCGAATTGAAATCGATGGTGCCTGGAGATGTGCTCAAAAAGGAGGAAATCGTGATCGCGCGTTGCGTCGATACGATGCGTGAAAATGCAGAGAACATCCTTGAATCGAAAGCAGAGCTAATATGGATTGATCGAATCACTGATTTATTTTCCATGAATGCCATGGCCATGAAGTTCGATTTTGAACTCATGCCCAAAACACATCGATTGGAATCACCGCATACATCGAATGTGATCATAGGTGATCCGGAATTGCTCTTCATACATGAATCGGCCAACGTGTACGCTTCTACACTCAACACACTCGATGGCCCCATCTACATCGATGCTGATGCCGAAGTAATGGAAGGAACACACATACGCGGTGGCTTCTACTTAGGCGAACATGCAACCCTGAAGCTTGGCACCAAGATTTATGGTGCTACCACTATTGGCCCGCAATGCAAAGTAGGTGGTGAAGTTTCCAATTCGATTTTTTATGGCCACAGCAACAAGGCGCATGATGGCTTCGTAGGGAACTCGCTCATCGGCGAATGGTGCAACCTCGGTGCAGACACCAACACATCGAATCTGAAAAACAACTACTCCAACGTAAAAATCTGGAGTTATGAAGTCGCCGATTTCGCTGACACCGGACTGACATTTTGTGGTCTCATCATGGGAGATCACAGTAAATGTGGCATCAACACCATGTTCAACACCGGAACGGTAGCGGGCGTGAATTCGAATATCTACGGTGGTGGTTTTCCCGACAAGCACATCCCATCATTTTCGTGGGGTGGACCTGAAGGGTGGGAAGTATACGACCCTGACAAAGCATTCGGAACGATTGCCAAAGTAATGCAGCGACGCTCACAAACCTTGACGGAGGCGATGCGTAAACTGCTGCTGCATATTTTCGAAGATACCGCGCACCATCGCAACAGCGCGCCATAAAGTCAGTGTTTATCGGTTGGCATATCCATTGAAAACGCGCCCGTCGCAATTGGGGTTGTAATTTCCCCGTAAGTCAAATTATTATGAAGGAATGGAAACACTACATGGCCGACCAAGAAGTGGAAGATCATGAATATATACCGCTCATCACTCCCGAAGATGAAGAGCAAATGGACAACGAGCACACGCCGGAAGTACTGCCGCTATTACCATTGCGCAATACCGTCCTTTTTCCGGGAGTAGTCATTCCAATTACAGTTGGTCGCGACAAAAGCATACGCTTAGTGCAAGAGGCCAACAAAGGGAACAAGGTAATTGGTGTAGTCACTCAAACCAATCCGGATATTGAAGAGCCAACGTTTGAAGATTTGCATCGCATCGGAACGCAGGCCACCATCATGCGCATGCTGCGCATGCCCGATGGCAGCACGACCGTTATTCTACAAGGAAAAAAGCGCTTTGAAATAACCGGACTGGTTTCAACAGACCCTTACTTCTCAGCGCAAGTGCGTGTTTATCCCGAGAAAAACCGCAACAACGAAAGCAAGGAACAACAAGCGTTGTTCGAATCTCTCAAAGACATTTCACTCAAGATAATTCATCTTTCACCCGACATTCCGAATGAGGCCTCCATGGCCATCAAGAACATTCATGGGTTGAGCTTCCTCACCAACTTCATCTCTTCCAACATGAAGGTGGAGTCTTCGGAAAAACAGATGTTGCTCGAAATCGCTGACCTCGGTAAGCGCGCTTCGAAAGTGCTTGAACTCCTCAACAAGGAGTTGCAAATGCTCGAGATGAAAAACGAGATTCAGAAAAAGGTACACACCGACATCAGCAAGCAACAGCGTGAGTATTTCCTTCAGCAGCAGATGAAGCAAATACAAGATGAGCTCGGCGCCAACCCGATGAAGGAAGAAATTGAAGAGAAGAAGCGTCGCGCCCAAGACAAGCAATGGCCGGAACATGTGGCCAAAGCGTTTGTCAAAGAAATTGGAAAGCTCGAGCGCATGAATCCGCAAGCCGGAGAGTATAGTGTTCAAGCCAACTACGTCGACACCTTGCTCGATTTACCTTGGAGCGAATACAGCGACGACAATTTCGATTTGAAGCATGCCAAAGAAGTGCTCGACCGCGACCATTTCGGGTTGGAGAAAGTAAAGGAACGCATCATCGAACACCTTGCGGTATTGAAGATAAAGGGCGACATGAAAGCCCCAATTCTTTGTTTGTACGGTCCTCCGGGTGTTGGAAAAACATCACTCGGAAAATCGATTGCCGAAGCATTGGGACGCAAGTACGTTCGAATGGCACTTGGTGGTTTGCACGACGAAGCAGAAATACGCGGTCATCGCAAAACCTACATAGGCGCTATGCCCGGACGCATACTTCAGTCGCTCAAAAAATCGGGGACTTCGAATCCACTTTTCGTACTAGATGAAATTGACAAGGTGGGTCAAGGTGTGCACGGTGACCCGTCGAGCGCCTTGCTTGAAGTGCTCGACCCCGAGCAAAACCATGCGTTTTACGACAACTATGTAGAGCTCGATTACGACTTGTCGAAGGTCATGTTCATCGCAACGAGCAATTCTCTCAGCACCATACAGCCGGCATTGCGCGACCGATTGGAGATCATTGAAGTGACCGGTTATACGGTGGAAGAAAAACTGGAAATCGCCAAGCGCCACCTCGTTCCGAAACAATTGCGTGAAAACGGAATCACCCAATCCAACATCCGATTCAGTGAAGGCATTTTGGTTAAGTTGATAGAGGAATACACCAATGAAAGCGGTGTGCGTTCGCTTGAAAAACGAATTGGCAAATTGGTGCGCAATCGTGCCAAGCAAATTGCACTCGAGGAGAAGTTCACCACCGATCTCAAAGAAGAAGAAGTATTGAAGGTGTTGGGACCATCGCATGAGAAAGATAAATACTCCGACAACGACACACCGGGCGTTGTGACCGGCCTTGCCTGGACCCCGACCGGTGGCGACATCCTATTCATTGAAACATCGCTTACCCGCGGAAAAGGAAAGCTCACGCTAACCGGCAATTTGGGTGATGTGATGAAAGAGAGTGCGGTAATCGCATTGGAATATCTCAAAGCGCACTCTGAACTTCTCGAGCTCGACGAAGAGATTTTCGACACGAAAAATGTGCACATACACGTTCCGCAGGGAGCTGTTCCAAAGGATGGCCCATCGGCAGGAATTACGATTCTCACCGCACTGGCATCGGCCTTCACGGGAAGAAGAGTGAAGAAATATCTCGCCATGACCGGAGAAATAACCCTTCGCGGAAAAGTCTTACCCGTCGGCGGAATCAAAGAAAAGATATTGGCGGCCAAGCGAGCCGGCATCAAAGAAATCATCTTGTCGGAACGCAATCGTAAAGACATCGATGAAATCAACGAGCGATATCTGAAAGGACTGAAGTTTCATTTCGTGAATGAAATGTATGAGGTGTTGGAGAGGGCGTTGTTGAAGAGGTGAAAAGGGGTAAGGGGTAAGGGATCGCATCCAAGGAAGGGAGAAGGGAGAATGGAGAATGTTGCGAAGAATTAAGGGGGGCTGAAACCTCTTGCATAATGGCTGTGGTAGGGCATTTCTGCTTACATTCGCCAGGCCAAACCAATCCACCCTATGAACGTATTTGTAACCGGCGGTGCCGGCTTCATTGGATCGCATTTAACCGAGCGACTTGTTGCTGAAGGACACCAGGTGCACATCTTCGATAACCTGCACCGTAATGCGATTAAATACTCCGACATTCTAGAACACCAATCTGTGAGATTTACGCAGGGTGATATTCTCGACAAAGAGCAATTGAAAAAAGCCATGGAAGGATCTGAAATGGTTTTCCACATGGCTGCCATAGCGGGTGTGAGCAATTACTACAACTTTCCGGCGAAAACACTGAAGGTAAATCTCATCGGCACCTACAACGTGTTGGAGTGCATGGTTGAACTTGGCATCCAGCGCATCTTCGACATGAGCACCAGTGAAACGTTTGGAACGGATGCGGTGGAAGTCGACGAAGAATCGTATCAGCGCATTGGCCCTCCGCAAGACAAGCGCTGGTGCTATGCGGGAAGTAAAATCGGAGGTGAGCAACTCATCTTCCGTTACAGCGAAGAATACGGATGGACAAGCACGATCATTCGTCCGTTCAACATATATGGCCCCCGCCAAATCGGTGAAGGTGCCATTGCTAATTTCTGCAAGAACACGCTCGAAGGAAAAGACCTTCGCATAGAAGGCAGCGGCATGGCCATTCGCTCCTGGTGTTACATCACCGACTTCATCGAGGCATTGATGGTCATCTTCAACAAGCCTCATGAAGGCCCCGAGTGTTTCAATGTAGGTAACCCGTGGGCTATTGCCTCTACCGTTAGTCTGGGTGAAGAAGTAATTCGCGCAGCAGGCGATTTATCCGGCACACCATCCAATTCGAAAATTGATTTTGTGCCCATGGACTTCACCGAAATTCGTGTGCGCTATCCGAAGGTGAACAAACTGCGCGACATGTATGGCTGGCAACCCAAAGTGAATCTTGCACAGGGTGTATTCAACACGTTGAAATGGTTCAAAGAAAATTATGAAAAAAATTAGTGTAGTTGGATTCGGAAAGATTGGTCAAGCCATTGTGGCCAATATGCTCAAGCAGGGTATTCATGTTGTTGCGGTTGACATCAATCCGCAGTTGAATCAACTTTTCGCAGAAGGCAAATACGACACGAACGAGCCCGGATTAAAAGAGGTTCTTTCGAAATCGTTTACTAAGGGGGAGTTGGAAGTTACCAGCGATTTTTCTCGCGTGAGCGATAGTTCTGCAGTTATCGTGGCCATCCCGCTGCTGGTTGATCAGCAGAAGAACATTCTCGACGAGCCGTTCTTGAATTGTTTCCGCGCACTGGCGCCTCATTTCAGCAACAAGGTTCTCATCGTCATTGAAACATCAATTCCTGTTGGTTATGGTCGCGATGTGGTAGTGCCGGCGATAGAATCGCAAGGAAAAAAACACGGCGTAGACTTCTTGCTTGTGCACAGTCCCGAGCGCATCAAGAGCGGCACCATGCTCGAGCAATTGCTGCGCACACCAAAAGTTATTGGCGGCGTTTCCCCTGAAGCGACTGAAAAAGCACTGGAGATTTATCAATGGTTTTTCGATCGTTCACTCATTCACATAGTCGATAGCATTGAAGCAGCGGAAATGGTAAAGTTGGCCGGCATGGCTTACCGCGACGTGAACATTGCGCTGAGCAACCAGCTCGCCGCGTTTGCCAATCGCATCGATGTGAACTTTGCCGATCTCATTCCGCTCATCAACACCGATGGAGAGGCGTATCTGCTTCAACCCGGCATTGGCGTGGGCGGACACTGCACTCCCGTTTACCCCTACTTCCTTATCAACAACTTCAAGCAAGCAGGACTTGACTTTGAATTGGCAAGCAGAAGCCGTGTTATAAACGATGAAATGGCTGCGTATGCCGTGGCATTGGCTTCCATGCATGTGAATAATAAAAAGGCTCTCATTCTTGGATTGAGTTTCCGTCCGAATATTAAAGAAGACACATTCAGCACAAGCTATTTGCTGCGCACTGCACTCGAGAAAAATGGATTTGACATTCGATTGCACGATACAGAATTTTCGAATGAAGAATTAGAGAAGAAAGGATTTCACGGAGTTGATGACGTTTATTCATCCGGCGCGGAAGCTTTGTTCTTGGTCACCATGCACAAAGAGTATTCTTCGCTCGACTTTGCGCGATTGCAAGCTTCGGGTGTTCGTGTGATTATTGACGGGCGCAATCAACTAAAGAAAGAAGAAGTAGAGAAAGCCGGTATTCGTTACCTTGGTATTGGACGATAACAGAAAGAAGACATGATTCCTATTGCGAAACCTTATCTCACAGAGCACGATGCACAAGCTGCCTACGACGCGATTATGTCGGGCTGGATTACGCAGGGCCCGCGCGTGCAGGAGTTTGAAGAAAAGTTTGCTGCCTACACAGTAGCAAAGCACGCTGTAGCGGTTAGCAATTGCACTACCGGACTTCATCTTGCCATGATTGTAGCCGGAGTTCAGGCCGGCGATGAAGTCATTTGTCCGAGCATGAGCTACATTGCCACAGCGAACAGCATCATGTATGTAGGAGCAACCCCGGTTTTCGCAGAAGTACATCCGGAAACCTACAACCTCGATGTTGTCGATGTTGAAAGCCGAATCACATCGAAAACAAAAGCCGTTTTGTTGGTTCATCAAATCGGAATGCCTGCAGATATCAATGCGTTTTCTGTGCTTTGCAAAAAACACAATCTCATCTTGATTGAAGACGCCGCATGTGCCGCGGGCTCATCGTATAAAGGAAAAAAAATCGGATCACATTCTGATTTGGTTTGCTTCTCATTTCATCCGCGAAAGGTTATCAGTACAGGCGATGGCGGCATGGTTACGACCAACAACGATGCGTATGCAGAGCGCATGAAATTATTGCGTCAGCATGGCATGAGTGTGAATGCAGGTGCGCGTCATGGTGCAACCAAAATCATTTTCGAAGATCATCTGGAGGTAGCCTATAACTACCGCATGACCGACATACAAGCTGCAGTAGGTATTCAGCAACTTGCCAAATTGGATTGGATTGTAGAAGAGCGCCGTAAGATTGCGCAGCGCTACTTGAGTGAGCTCGCAGACATTGAATGTATCCGCTTGCCCCGCGAAGAGGAAGGGTATTTCACCAACTGGCAATCGTTCAGCATTTACCTGAAAGAAAATGCACCTCTCACGCGCAATGAACTGATGCAAGCATTGCTCGACAAAGGAATTGCTTCACGCAGAGGTGTGATGACATCACACCGTGAAACCGCCTACAAACAACACTGCGAAGCAATTTCACTTCCGCATACAGAAGACGCTTGCGATAGAAGCATCATCATTCCGCTCTATGTACCTATGGAAGATGATGATATCAGCACCGTGATAAACAATCTGCGAAGCTTGCTGGAATAACAACCATTTAGTAGCATGAATACTGAACACCCCATCATACCATCTCGCAGATCGCTTCGCACATGGTTCCTGGTGGTGTTATGTATAAAGTCCATTTGGCTGATTCTCTTCACGCTTTTACGTAATCCCGATTGGCACCCGAATTTCTCGTCAGGACTTCTGGCCATTTTCGGTGGCGACACCCTTACCTACTACTATCCTGTTGAGCAAATCCTGTCGTCCGGCCAATACTACGGCATGTGCCGTATGCCCGGCATTTTGCCAATCTATTTGCCACTTCGTTTAGTGGCGAGTGAAATAATAGCTCACCAATTGATCATCGTTCTGCAATTGATTTTTAGCAGTGTAGCTACAGTCTTACTGGCTATTCTTTCCGCGAGAGCTTTTCAATTGCAACGAGCATTCATCATCTGCATTCTCCTTAGTTGTGCTTCAACCTTTATTTCTATTCGGGATGTTTATTTACTCTCCGACAGCTTTTGTATTTCCTCGCTAATAACAACTGTTTATTTTCTTTCGGAGTACGTCCTTTCAAAACGTAAAATGCAATTAGTCTATGCCGGAATTTTCTTGGCATGGGCGATATTCTTACGACAAATTACCATTCTCGCGGTTCCCGTCGCAGGATTGTTTCTGCTCGCTCAATTGAAATGGGACTTGCGAAAAACACTGTCCTCCTTTTTCATTGTTATGATACCGATTTTGCTTGCGCTTGGCACCTGGACATTGCGCAACAAAATCACATATGGCCGAACTGTCATATTGGTCGCACCACTCAACGAATGCATGTACAACCTCACGCCGGAACTGTCTGCAATTCGAAAACTCATCATTACTGTTGGAGAAGATTTTCAGCCATGGGTAAAAGGCGGAGGAGCTTACTGGTTTTTTAATCAACCCATCGAAAACGATTCAGATTTCCCCTTCGGCACAGATGACTTCACTTCAACTATGGGTGAGCCCGAAATTCGAGCCCTTCGCAACGACTACCGATTACTTTCCGACACTTCTTTGACTACAAACGAATTTGATTCATTGCAACAATCCGTGGTTTCAAGGGCTGAAAGCTATTCAAAGAGTTATGCTCAGGAGCACGCTCTGAACTACCATGTGGGCAATAAGTTTCGATTTGCTTTTCATTTTCTATTTCCGAATCGCATCGATGACATACCATTTCCGCCTCGCAATGAAATGAACTTTTTACAATTGGGCATCAAAAGCTGGAGCTTAATTTCTCTTTGGCTCGTTCATGCATTTGCCATTTGTATTGTGGCAGTTTGGCTTATCAAGCGCAACCTAAAATTGCTCATTTGGGCATTGCTTCCCTTCTCTTTCGTAATTGCGTTGAGCTACTTGGGCTATATCGAGCAACGCTATTTGGCGACCTCGTTTCCTTTTTTCCTGTTGATGATTGCAGGAACTATTGCGCAATGGGTAGACCGATACAAAAAGGTCAACGTTCGGCGGCACTGATAATGAGAATGCCGGTTAGAATCAGAACCAATCCCAGGTAGTGCGCCCACCCGATTCTTTCCTCAAAAAGAAAATATCCGACAGCCAGCGTAAACATAAAATTCACTCCTGTAGCCACCGGATTAACCAATGAAATTTTTGCGATACTGAGCGCCTTAATAAGCACCAGAGCAGAGATAAAGACAACCGCAAAACCTGCTATTACCCGAAATCGAAACAGGAAGAAAAAATACTCCGTCAACCCGGAAAGCTTTGTGCCTTTCAATTCGGTCTTGATCAACGCTGCCCCAGAAACATTGAGCGCTGCGTAAACGATGCTATAAATGACTACAGGTATAAAGTTCACGGTTCAATTCCTTTATGGTCTTCAATGAGGAATAACGGACGCTTACGCGACTCTTCCAAATTTCTCCAAAGATACTCACCCAAGACTCCTAGCATCAACATTTGAAGTCCACCGATGATGAGAGTTACCACCATGAGGGATGCCCAACCTTCTATTGGGTCTCCTACGATGAAACGCATCACCATGACGAACAACGCGTACATGAATCCACACAGTGCCGCAACGAATCCAAGCAACGACATAAAGCGCATAGGCAAATAGGAGAACCCTACAAAGGCATCGGCAAATGCATTGAGTTTTTTGGAAAGTGTCCATTTCGATTTTCCAAACTTGCGCTCTTCCTTCACGTAAGGAATTTCGGTTTGTTTGAAGCCGAGCCACGAAATAAGAGCTCCCAGACTGGGCTTGCTCCCGGCTGATTGCACTAAGCCATCCACCACTTTTCGATCCATCAAAGCGTAGTCGGCTCCCTTCTTCGGAAAGTGGATCTCCGTCATACCATTGAGCAATCGATAGAACATATTGGAAAAGAAAACCGATGTTTTAGAAACACCTCTTCTCTCTGCGCGAACAGCCCAGGTCACATCATATCCTTCTTCCCACTTCACAATCATTTCCTCTACCAGCTCGGGAGGATCTTGTAAATCAGCGGCTAAAAAAACCGCTGCATCGCCTTTGCAGTATTTCATTCCGGCGATAATGGCCACATGACTTCCGGAGTTACGTGAAAGTCGGATGAATTTCAAATAATCGCGTTCGTTACAGAGGCGATGCATCAAAGCGGGTGAACCATCATTCGAGTGATCATCAACCAAAATCACTTCTACATTCACCCGTGAACGCAATCGTTGCACAAAGGCGTCGAGTCGTTGGATGAGCAAATGGAGCCCTTCCGCTTCATTGTAACAAGGGATAACGAACGAGATAAGTTTCATGTTCCGTAGGATGGTTAAGGCATGGCAATATCCAACAATTTCGCAATATTGAGTCCTAAAATATTCGCACGCTTTTCAGGAGCAATTGGTCCAACCACCTCGTCAAAATCTTGTAATGCTTGCGCAATGGAGACTTCCGGAAAATCGCTCGCCCAAATCATGCGGCGGTCGTAGTGGTGACACAACCATTTGATGTCGCCCGCTACAGAGGTATTCTTGTACTTCGACAGCGTCATGCTCAAATCGATGTGAACGTGATGCAAATCGCGGCACATTTCGGCCATTTGCAAAATGCGAGTGCCACCTCCATGCATGATGAGAAGGTTTGTGTTTCGAAGCATCTGGGCCAGGTTGAAGAAGTACAGGATTGGATCAACCGCTTCCGCTGTGTTCCGATCATGCAACAAGCCACACACTCCGATTACCATGGGCACGGGCAATTCGTCGTTGGCTTTCATCACCGCGTAAAAGCGTTCGTCATCAGCCGCATACTTTCCGAAGCGATTGTGAAATTTTACGAAGCGTTTATTGCCGTCACCAAACTCAGCACGAAACGCCTCAGCTGCTGATGCTGGGGTATCGTGCAATGCAGGATTGAAAGTGCATGCATGAATAATTTTCTTATCGGAAGCGATTAATTTTTCCTGCTCTGAGTTACCGATGGTACCCGGCAATGGAACAGCAATGGCAGCATCAATACCTGCTTCTTCAATGCACGCTCGCAAGCGTTCTACCGAGGCATCGTGCGGTGTTGTAAACCACTTTCCGTCAGCCGTAATATGCACATTGGCATCTATAATCATTGCATATTGAATTTAAGCGCAGCGAAAGCAGCTTCAGCTCGGCTTATGGCTTCAGCGCGATTTATCCCTTTAGAAACTATATAACCTGGTCTATTAGCGCCGTGATCCATGGTTCGAACCACGGTGCCTTCGGCCATCGTGAATCCTATATCGACAATTCCATCCATGTGTGATGCATAATCGAGGTTTTCGATACTTTGAAAAACTCCTTCGGGCGCATTGAAGAATTTATAACATGCTCCGCGACTGTGCTTCGCAGAGGGCTCGATTTCTTCACCCAACAAAATTTGTGTGAGTGCTTGTGGCATGCTTACGCCGGAAACCGATTCTACAATAGCTCCGAAAATATGTCCACCGCCGGGCCTCCCGGCCATCTCAATCATTTTAACTCCTTCGGCAGTTACCATGCACTCGGCATGCAACGCCCCCGACTCAAAGCCCATGGCCTTACCGGCCTTGGCTACCAGCGTGTCGATTTCTTCGAGTATAGCATTTGGCAACGCCGCTTCGTAATTGATTTGAATGGTGACACGGTAATTTTCGTGTTGCTGTAATTCTTTATCGGCCTTAGCTAGAATGTATGCCTTGCCGTCTTTGAAGAGACCTTCAATACTCACTTCGGTGCCGCTCATAAACTCTTCCACGATGTAACGCGCTCCTCGCGCATTCTCCATGGCAAATTGTGTTGCAAAGGCGATGTCATTTTCGTTGTTCACTTTGCTTACACCGCGACTTCCCCACATCATGCAGGGCTTCACGATGCATGGAAACCCAATGGCATGAATGGCCATGGCAATTTCTTCCGCATTGGTGCACACCTGAAACTGAGGCTGCGCCACACCAAACTCTTTCCAACGCTCGCGCATGTGTCCTTTGTCGGTGAAATACTTCACCTGTTCGGGCTCGTAGCATTTCAATCCGCGCTTGCGGTTGGCATAGACCGCCGGCAATACGCCGGCATCATTGAGCGCAAGCACCACATCGGCACCAATTTCATCGGCATACTTCCCTACTCCTTCCACATCGCTGATGTTGACTGCAGCATGGCCGTCGGCAAAGGCAAAGGCAGGTGCATTGGGATTCATGTCCACGCAATAGACTTCATACCCCAGCTCCTTAATCTTCTCAATGGAGCGAGACATGAGCACTCCGCCACCCAATTGCAAAACGCGTTTACTCACTTTTGAATGAATCGTAATTAGTAACTGTTGAGTGCATCGATGACCGCTTGCACTTGATCGTCGGTAAGCTCCGCATACATCGGCAACGACACACAGTGTGCTGCTAAGTATTCTGCATTCGGACAATCGCCTTGCTTGTATCCCAAATGTGCATAAGCCTTCTGCAAATGACAGGGCACCGGATAATGCAACGCAGGCATGAT
>JBILCQ010000205.1:0-4243 GCA_044353065.1 Flavobacteriales bacterium
ACACATGATTGCCCGATGTAGAGTCGGCACCCATTGAACCCTTGCCCATGCAAGCCCACGCGCCATTGTCTACATACAAACGCTTGGCACGTGTCACACTGCCAACAGCCCAGCCGGCAGAATCCATGTTATAAATGGTTGTAGCAGGCATAAACTCCGTACGCGCCAAACCATCGCATTGACTCAGGGGAAAAGTCAGAGGACTTGTATCTTCGTCATTGAGCTTAACTGTATTATCCAAATAACCTGATTGAAAGCGTAAGTAGCTATCCTGCGCCAGGAAGTCATACTTGCGTGGAATTCCGATGTGGTTTTCGGTAGCCGCTCCTGCAGTAACCCACGAGTCGAGCAAGGTCACATTGCGAGCGAGGTCGCGCTCCGGAATAACATTCGGATGCGTATTGCCGGAATGATTGTGATTGTAGAAATAGCTGCTGCTTGCAATCTCCAGCGGATGCTCCGGAGATCCATAAGCTGCTTGAAAGCGATAACCGGGTTCCAGGTCAACGAAAATCCGATAGGTCACAGAACCGCTTTCCAGAATACCCCCCGAGTTAGTGGACTTCTGATCGTTTTCATTAGTAACATAGTATGGCTCTACAAGTATTCCTTGCAAGCCCGGTTGGGCGAATGCAACGGAGCCAACGATGAGGAAGTAGATTAGAATTAGGCGCTTCATAGTCGGGTGCAAACGTGCAGCCGACTGAATACATCAATATGTAGATGTCGTTATGATAAAAAAAAGAAAACGAGCGCTATTGAACGCTTTGTTATTTGCACATTACGGAATTCTCTCGCGAATCTTAAAACGTATCGGGAAGAACTTATCGTTTCGCTTCAATTCATAACATCCGAAGGAGATTGTTTACCATTCAATTTATTCCCACAAGAATCATAAAAATAATTCTGTAACAACTCCCCCCTACTTTCGTCATACTGTCAACTTCGCATGACAACGCAGGAATACAATAGCACCGTCGACCAATTTGCCAACCGCGTCTTTGCCTTTGTTTACAAGCAATTGAAAGACCGTGAGCAGGCGCAGGACATCGTGCAAATGGTATTTAGCAAGATGTGGGAGAAGGTCGAGACGATTGATGCTTCCAAAGCGAAATCATACCTTTTTACAGCGGCGTATCATTCTATTGTCGACTGGTCGCGCAAGCAAAAGTCGAAGCAGAAAGCCATGATGCAGGTGGAAGGTGGCGTGGAACTGCAAGACCACAGCGATGAACTCCGATTGCTGCTCAATCGTGCGGTAGACAATCTTCCCGAAGTACAGAAGCAACTCATCCTATTGCGCGACTATGAAGACTATGACTATACTCAAATAGCGGAAATCACTGGACTGAGCGACACTCAAGTGCGTGTCTACATCTTCCGTGCACGTCAAACATTGAAATCATACATCACCCAACACTGGCCCTCATGAATATCGGTCCCGGAAATATCGAAGCCCTGTTGCTCGACGCTCTCGAAGGGCGCTTAAGCGATGAGCAGGCCGCCGAAGTGTGGGCTGCACTGGAGGCCCACCCCGAATGGGGCGTCAGCTGGGAATTCGGCGACATCGAATTGCCGCGATTGTCGCCCGATGAGGTGCCCACCATGGATTGGTCGGGGCTGAAAAAAGAAGTGGTAACCGATACCCAAATACGTAAAGCCCTGCGCCGCGACCGCGATCTCCATACGCTTGATTCTGATGTGAAGCAATCGCTCTACCGACGTGATGAGCGCTCACTCTGGCGCTATTGGGCCGCAGCTGCAAGTTTAGCATTGTTGTTCTGGCTGGCTTGGCCCGGCGATCAGTCAACAGGCACTGCGCCTATTGCGGCCAATACAGAAACTATTCAGATTCAATCGACGGATACAACCTCGAACCAATCTTCTTCTACTCCCGCGCCAATGCAAAACATCTCGACACGCGATACTAACCCACGCAGACGAACGTATGTGGAAAAGGACCATGTCATTATCGAACAACTAGACGATACCTCATTGACTGAGAACACGAACAATGATAGTATCATCGAACCTACGCAAAACAATTCGCAAAACATCGCGCTGGTTCACGATAGCACATCGATTGAAGCGCCTCTCGAACTTCCATTCAAGATTCAAGAAATACTGCTTGACACGACATACCTGGCAGAACACATCCATTCGAATAATCAACAAACTTCCCCTGAACCACTCACGCCTGTGCGGTGGATCAAGAAGAAAGCCGACCAAATTCTCCGACGCGCCGAAGCAGATGGTACCCTGCCCACCGTGCGCCGCGAAAAGGAATCCTTCTCGCTTGAATGGGGATCACTATCCATCAATACTCATTAAAAAATGAAAGACATGAAATACACACTCAACCTCTTGGTAACCTGCATATTTATGCTTGCTACAACTGCTTTGTTCGCCCTTGATTTCAATGCTTCAATTCCCGCAGAACCTATCGACACTGCGAAGAAAGACACCGTCAACATCAAAATGGGGAGAACTACATTTCTCGTTATTACAGATGAAGAAGGCGAAGACACGCTTAGACTAGAGGGAAGCTTGGAACCCAAAAAAGAACATGCTGAAGATTACGATTGGTGTGATATAGATGGAATGCAGATCGGCGCCTTAGGGTTATTCAACGCGAACGGAAAAACCGCCTTTTCTGACAGACCTGATCTCAAACTGAATTCTGCGCGCAGCTGGATGCTTAGCATTACACCATTCAGTAAATCAGCGGAAATTATCACTGACCGTCTGCGATTATCCGCAGGACTCGGCTTTCAATTCGAATCATACGCCTTCGATGCAAACATTCGTCTTACCGACGACCCCAACTTAGAAGGAATAGTAGACACCGTGCGCGACTACCGCATCAACACGCTCAATGCAAATTACGTGACTCTTCCTGTAATGCTGCAGTTCAACACGAAGCGTAATCTAGACAAGGCCTTTCATATTGCTGTGGGAGCTATAGCCGGTTACCGTGTCGGTTCGAATATGACCTACAAGTGGTCGGAAGGTGGAAGACGCCAACGCGAGCGCCGTCGCGATAACTTTGGACTCGAAGCCTACCGCCTCAGCGCAATCGGGCAAGTTGGAATCGGCAACAGTATTTTCTGGGTTCAATACGATCTAACACCGAAGTTCACTCCAAAACAGGCCGACACAGCAATCGAAGGAAGCAAGTCGACGCCGGAGGTTTATGCGTGGTCAGCGGGTATTAGCTTTCCATTCTAAAAAAGCACAATATTTAACATTACCAAGGGAGGAGCTTTTCGACCTTCGCCCCATAAATCAAAACCATGAAAAAAGTACTCCTTTCTCTGTTCATCGCATGCTCAGTGAGCCTGCTCAACGCACAAACAGCATCTGAAATCATCAAAGTCAGCCATGAAGCAATGGGCGGCAAGAACTGGGACAATATCCAGGGCCTCAAGTACAACGCTAACCTGGAACAAATGGGAATGAAAATCCCTCTTGAAGTGGTTCAACTGCGCGATGGTCGTATGTACAGCAAGGTGACATTCCAAGGGATGGAAATCATGCAGGGTGTATATGATGGTGAATCGGTGTGGAGCACCAACTTCATGACCCAGAAAGCCGAGAAGGCCGATTCGGAAACTACCGAAAACACCAAGCGTACCTGCAAGGATTTTCCATCTGCTCTGTTCTGCGCTGAAAAATTGGGCTACGTCGCTTCACTCGAAGACGATGAAACAGTCGATGGTGTTGCGTGTTATAAAATCAAACTCGATAAGAAATCCCAACTGTCGGAAGGAAAAGAAATTCCAAACGTGGAGTATTACTTCATCGACAAAGATTCAAAAGCGATCATCATGACCGAAGAAGAAATCACGGATGGTGAAATGAAAGGCAAAATAGCACAAACCAAATTCAGCGACTACCAGGAAGTAAACGGAGTCTATGTGGCTTTCTCTCAAACGATGGGTTTGAAAGACGGCGAATCGCAAGCAATTACATTCGAAAAGGTGGAAGCCAACCCGACGGTTGCGGATGCGACTTTTAAAATGCCAACAGAATAAATAGTGGCGAGTGGCGAATGGCGAGTAACTACTTGCCATTCGCCATTCGCCACTCGTCATTCGCCATTATCCATACTCCCATGCTCAAACACACCACCCTCACCCTAATCACCCTCGCGCTCAGCGCTTCCCTCTCCGCCCAAGAAACTCCCCTCATCGCAGGCGATTACTTCGGCGATATGAAAGCCCGTCAAATCGGTCCGGCTCTT
>JBILCQ010000206.1:0-4239 GCA_044353065.1 Flavobacteriales bacterium
GAACACTTACACTCATGTGCGACTCACTGTTTACTCCTGAAGAAGATATTTACAGCAGCATTGCACCCGATCAGGTAGCTGCGGGCTTTGCACAATGGAACATCAACGCATTTGCGGCGGGTAGCAACGGCATCTTCTCCTTCCACATCGATGGTCCCGGCCCTGTAAATATTGGAACAACATACAACTTTGTATTTAACCTGGTGCTCAACGATGCGCAAGGAAATGTAATCTACACGAACAGTTGGACGACCAGTCCTTTCATTGCGTGTTCATACGACCCGAATGATTTGACCGCTACTCCGGCAGGCTATGAAGCGCCGCATTTCGTATTGGCAGGCGACCGTCTTCAATACCGCGTGCGTTTCCAAAACACAGGAAACCTTCCTGCAGAAGATGTGCGCATCGTGGGTGCACTCGATCCAACTCAATTTGATCTCAGCACATTTGCTCCATTGTACGGATCAGCGCCTTTCGTAACCTGCTTGCTCAACAACGGAGTAATCGATTTCACATTCAACGACATCTACCTTCCCGATGCTACCAACAACGAGCCGGAATCACATGGATTTGTAGTGTATGAGGTTCGATTGCTGCCCGGCATCAGCCCCGAAGAAGTTGTTTTCAATGAAGCGGCGATTTACTTCGACAGCAATCCTGCCATCATAACCAACGAAACTTACCACACCATTTTCGACTGCACATCCTTTACCTCGATGACCGGCGCTACAACAGTATGCGAAGGTGAGTTGGTAACCCTTTCAGCGGAACAACCCTATGTGGAATCATACACCTGGACAATCGATGGTCAGAACAGCAGCTCGTCTGCAAGCAGCCTAGAAGCAACGCTGAGTACAGGCGTGCACATCGTGCAGCTAACAACCGCCAATCCGTTGTGTGGTGAAGAACACGCAGCGACTATCGTTGTGCAATCTGAACCGGAGTTAATACTCCCTGCAGAGAATGCGTTTTGCCAATACAGCACCATAGAATTGAATGCAGAAGGCAACGGCACGATTGTATGGAGCAATGGTTTGGAAAACGGAAGCACGTTTGAATTGAACGACTCGCAAACCCTGGTAGCTACCATTACTTCCACGGAAGGTTGCACATCACAAGCTGAATGGAACCTCGATGTATTACCTCTTCCGTCTGCAGAATACATCGTGGTTGGTCAGCAACTGATCGCTCTTGACGGCGACGCATGGCAATGGTATCTGAACAATCAACCCATCGAAGGCGCGACGTCCAACAGCTTCACCATGACGACAGAAGGAATCTATAGTGTCGAAGTTACCGCCATAAACGGCTGCAGCACGATGAGCAATTACACCAACTACGTTTTGAGCATGGAAGAGGCTTCAGAACTCGGCATTCGTATTTATCCAAATCCGGTGGAAAACGAATTCCGTATCGACTTGCCCGCTCAAGGAGTCTTCAACATCGAGCTCCGAGACTTAACGGGTCGATTGGTTGCCTCTCGCTCTAATTGCCAAACCAACTGCACTATTCAACGCGAAGGATATGCGGGCGGAGTGTATGAGCTTTTGATTATGGGCGAAGGAACGTTTGCGCATCAGCGCATCGTTTTTAAATAAGTATGAGGGATAAGGGGTAAAGTGTAAAGGATAGGCGAACCCTATCCTTTACCCCTTATCCCTTTTTTCTATCTTAGCACTGTCAAAAACTATACGCACCATGTCAAGTAAAGCACCCAAACCTGTAGGCCTCTATCCGCACACGCGCCGTGTAGGCAATCTCTTGTTTCTTTCCGGCGTAGGTCCTCGCATTGCGGGCAGCGACGCTACCGATAGCGGAGTGCCGGGTCTTACACTCGATAAATTTGGCAACTTCTTGACATTCGATTTTGAAGCACAATGCCGCAACGTATTCGATAATGTGCGTGTGATCCTCGAAGAAAATGGAAGCAAGTGGGAAAACCTCGTTGACGTAACAGTATTTCTAGTGCATATGAAGCGCGACTTCCATACCTACAACAAACTATACGCGGAATACTTCAAAGACGCTCAGCCCTGCAGAACTACCGTTGAGATTAATGCGTTGCCTTCTCCAATTGCCATTGAGTTGAAGTGCATCGCAACAATCGATTAGTGCTGACGTTGGTTTGGCACAACCATTGAAAAGCGCTCAAACATGAAAACGCCTATTCTCTTTGTTGCGTTAGTCGGTGCATTAACGCTCCAAGCCCAGATTAAACCTTCTAAAGCCAACGTTGATCAATTGCCCGATCACGGTTTTCGCCAATCACCCAATTATGCCTTCATGGCGGGAGAACAACTCACCTACCGTATTCACTACGGCTTTGTTAATGCAGGAACAGCCACTTTAAAAGTTGAAGATAGCCCCTACAAATTCGCCGGTCGCGACGCCTACAAAATAGTAGGAACCGGTCGCAGCGTAGGTTCCATTGACTGGTTCTTCAAAGTGCGAGATCACTATGAATCGCACATTGACAAACAGGGTATGTTCCCTTACCGTTTCCTACGAAATTGTGACGAAGGAGGTTATCGCATTCAACAAGACTATACTTTTTTCCCCGAACGAAGAGGATTCAAAAACATGAAAGGAGAAGGCTATCAATCGCCCGAATTCGTTCAAGATATGCTCAGCTCCTATTACTACGCACGCACGCTCGATTACTCAGGAGCACGCGTGGGTGATGTTTACACTATCACTGCACTTGTCGATGATGAGATTGTTCCTCTCAAAATGAAGTTTATTGGTCGAGAAACCATCACCATTGATGCAGGAACCTTTCGATGCTTGAAATTCGTTCCTGTCGTTCAGAAAGGCCGCGTTTTTAAGAAAGAACAAGACTTAACTGTTTGGATTACCGACGACCTGAATCACATTCCGGTATTAGCGCGCGCTGAAATTTTAGTCGGCTCTATTAAGATGGAACTGCAGGAATTCCAAGGTGTGCGGAATGCGTTGGCTAAACTTTGAGAAAGCACGAATTAGAAGGGACAAAGGACAAAGTATCGGGGGGAAGGGAGATTAGATGATGACCACTAGCCGTAATCGAACTTCGTCCTTTGTACTTATTCCTTTTTCGAAGTACGAATTACAAAATGCAGGTTGAAATGATGTGTGTATGATGACTTGCATGCGTAGCTGTACTTCGTACTTTCTACTTATTACTTGTTGAATTACGAAGCACGAATCAAGTCAAGGTGTTTACATTTGCGCAAAAGCTTTTTTGCCAATGTCCTACCAAATCGACTCCTATTCTTTTCAAGGAAAACGTGTATTAATTCGTGTTGATTTCAATGTTCCGCTTAACGAACAATTTCTGGTTACGGATGACACACGTATACGAGCAGCATTGAAGACAATACGCAAGGTAGCGCAAGGTGGGGGCAAAGTAATTCTGATGTCGCACCTAGGCAGACCGAAAGGTGGTCCGGAGGCGAAATACTCTATGAAACATGTGTTGGTTCGTCTTTCCGAATTGCTCGGACAACCTGTTGCTTTTGCTGAGGACTGCATTGGCGAAAAAGCGCGTGCCGCAGTGGATTCGATGAAAGAAGGAGATGTGTTGCTACTCGAAAATCTTCGCTTTTATAAAGAGGAAGAGGCCGGCGATGAATTTTTTGCAGGGCAATTGGCTGAAAACGGTGACGCGTATATCAACGACGCATTTGGCACAGCACATCGCGCACATGCCAGCACAGCGGTTATTGCGCGATTCTTCCCAACCGACAAGCTGTTTGGTTACCTGATGGAAGATGAAGTGAAAAGCATTGACCGAGTATTGAACTCTTCGGCAAAGCCCGTTACGGCAATCATTGGTGGCAGCAAGGTTTCAAGCAAGATTACGATTCTGGAAAACCTGTTGAATCGCGTCGATAACATCATCATCGGTGGAGGCATGGCCTATACGTTTTTCAAAGCGTTGGGTGGGTCAACAGGAAACTCCCTTGTTGAAGATGATAAATTAGAAATGGCTGTTGCCCTGCTCGAGAAGGCAAAAGCAAAAGGCATCAACATTTATCTGCCTGAAGACTCTGTGATTGCGGATGCATTTTCGAATGATGCGCAAATCACCTCATCAGAAAGCCGCGGAATTCCGAGCGGTTGGATGGGGCTCGATATTGGCAAAGACTCAGCGGCTCGCTTCGAAGAAGTCATTCTTCAATCGAAAGTAATCTTGTGGAATGGTCCCATGGGTGTATTTGAAATGCCTAATTTTTCGCAAGGCACGATTGCAATTGCCAA
>JBILCQ010000207.1:0-4237 GCA_044353065.1 Flavobacteriales bacterium
CCGATTTGCTGGAAGCACGTGCAGGTGTCGTTGAATTTTTGTTGCTCAACCACCCGCTCGATTGCCCTGTATGTGACCAAGCAGGTGAGTGCGATTTGCAAAACCTTGCCTACGAAAACGGAAAAGCAGGAACGCGCTACGAATTCCCGCGTCGTGAATTTGAGCGCATCGACATTGGCGATAAGATTCAGTTGCATATGAATCGCTGCATCCTCTGCTATCGCTGCGTGAAAACGGCTGATCAAGTAACGGATGGCCGCGTGCACGGTGTAATCAACCGCGGCGACGTGGCAGAAATTTCCACGTATATCACAAATGCAATTGACAACGACTTCTCAGGAAACATGATTGATGTTTGTCCTGTAGGAGCGCTCACCGATAAGACCTTCCGCTTCAAGAGCCGCGTGTGGTATACCAAGCCAATGGATGCGCACCGCAACTGTACCAAGTGCTCGGGCAAGGTGCGCTTGTGGTATAAAGGTGAAGAAGTACTTCGCGTAACAGGTCGTCGCGATCAGTTTGGCGAAGTGACCGACTGGATTTGCAACGAGTGCCGCTTCGATAAGAAAAAGACCAGCGACTGGACAATTGAAGGCCCGGCCCACATCGACCGTGATTCGGTGATATCGGCCAATCACTACGAAAGTTTGAAGGCATTGAAAGCAGATGTCGACCGTCAACGCAATGCGCTTCCTCACGGCAACAAAGTAACGCTCGGTCACGGAGCACTCGACCCCAATAACCAATAAGAATCAGAACTAGCGAACTACTATGGACGCAATGCTTATCTATAAACTCATTCTCTGCGTAATCGTGTTCGTCATTTCTCTTGGAATGGCTGCTTACATGACGTGGGGAGAGCGTAAACTCGCCGCAATTCTGCAAGACCGCGTAGGTCCCGACAGAGCAGGCCCACTAGGACTTCTGCAACCGATTGCCGACGGCGTGAAAATGTTCATGAAGGAAGAAATGCTTCCCGGAAAATCCAATCGTTTTCTTTTCATTCTAGGCCCTTGCCTATTCATGATTACGGCGTGTATGACCGGAGCTGTAATTCCATGGGGAAGCGGCATCACCATTGATGGAGTTCTTTACCCCATGCAGATTACCGACATCAACATCGGACTGCTTTATCTTCTCGGTGTTGTAAGTATTGGTGTATATGGAATCATGATTGGTGGCTGGGCTTCCAACAACAAATACTCACTGCTTGGAGCGTTGCGCGCTTCATCGCAAATGATTTCCTATGAAGTAGCCATGGGTCTTTCGCTCATCGCGTTGGTGATGATGACCGGTACTTTGAGCTTAGGAGAAATTTCTCGCCAGCAAGATGCCGGTTTGGCCAACGTAGTGTATCAACCACTCGGCTTCCTCATCTTCATCATTTGTGCATTTGCAGAAACCAACCGTGCGCCTTTCGACTTACCCGAATGCGAAAGCGAATTGGTGGGCGGATACCACACTGAATATTCTTCGATGAAACTCGGCTTGTTCTTGTTCGCTGAGTACATCAACATGTTCATCAGCTCGGCGGTAATGGCTTCGCTCTATTGGGGCGGATACAACTTCCCCTTCCAGCACGAACTCGGACTCGAAGGCAACACCCTCGCGATTTTGCAAACCGTTGCGCTCTTCGCAAAAATTGTCATCTTCATTTTCATCTTCATGTGGGTGCGCTGGACGCTTCCGCGTTTCCGCTACGACCAACTGATGCATTTGGGATGGCGTGTATTGTTACCGCTTTCACTTGCGAATATTTTCATAACAGGCATCGTGATGTACCTCATGGGAAAATTGAATTAACAGAACAACCACCGTATTACACCATACAATGGCATTAACGAATCGATCGAAAACAGTCACCGTACGAGAACTCACCTGGAGTGAGAAGCTCTACCTGCCTGCTATTTTCAAAGGAATGATGATCACATTCAGTCACTTGTTTAAGCGCACACCCACGATTAAATATCCGGATGTGAAGCGCGAGATCGCTCCTGTGTATCGCGGCCAACACGTGTTGAAGCGTGATGAAGCAGGCGCTGAACGCTGCACAGCGTGCGGTCTTTGCGCGGTTGCCTGCCCCGCAGAAGCAATCACCATGGAATCGGCCGAGCGCAGAAAAGGAGAAGAGAATTTGTATCGCGAAGAGAAATACGCAAGCATCTATGAAATCAATATGCTGCGTTGCATATTCTGCGGACTGTGCGAAGAAGCGTGTCCGAAAGAAGCAATCTTTCTCACGGATCGTATCGTTCCATCCTCGTTCACACGCGGTGAAGAAGTATTCGGTAAAGACAAATTAGTTGAGTCGATGGAATCGCCTATTGACGTGACTCTACGTCAACGTCCTGAAGTAATCGAATTCAAAAAAGACAAGCGTCACTATCACAACCGCACTTTCAAAGACGCAAAGCCACAGATCAACAAACATCACTAACCAGAACCACAAACACTCACTCACATGTTATCTGAATATGCCTTTTGGTTTCTATCATTCGTTGCTGTGTTTAGCGCAGCCGGAATGATATTTTCCAAGAATCCGGTGTACAGCGTTCTTTCGCTAATCATCACATTCTTTGCAGTGGCAGGACATTACTTCTTGCTGGGTGCTCAGTTTCTTGCTGCCGTTCACATCATCGTCTATGCAGGTGCAATCATGGTGCTCTTTCTATACGTCATCATGATGCTCAACCTCAACAAGCTTGAAGAAGAAAAGCGCAGCATGTGGTCGAAGTCGCTCAGCGTAGCAGCCGGGGGAATTCTGATGCTTGTATTGCTAGCAGCCGTTCAACGCACCGACGAACTCAACAGCATTACCGCAGGTGAATTCAACCCTGTTATGGGACAAACCCAGAACCTCGGAAATGTACTCTACCGCGAATTCCTTCTTCCGTTTGAATTAGCCAGCGTGCTTTTCTTAGGCGCTATGGTGGGAGCTGTTTACTTATCTAAAAAAGAACTTGCCTGATGGAACTCTATCACAACATTACCATCAATCATTACCTGGTGCTGGCAGCCGTGCTGTTTGGCATGGGAGCCCTGGGTATCCTGTTTCGCAGAAACGCCATCATCATGTTCATGTGCATCGAGCTTATGCTGAACGCGGTTAATATTTCTCTCGTTGCATTTTCGAAAATGTGGAACCACACCGATGCGCAAGTATTCGTGTTTTTCATCATGGTCGTAGCTGCCGCTGAAGTTGCGGTTGGTCTTGCCATTCTGATGATGCTTTACCGCAACATGCACACTACCGATACTTCGGTGCTTAACAAATTGAAATTCTGATCGGCATGGAAAAACTCGTTACACTCATACCGTTATTTCCGCTGGCCGGATTTTTATTCATCACCTTCTTTGGTAAAGGATCTTCAAAGAACTTCATTGGAAGTGTTGGCTCAGGAGCCATTCTTCTATCGTTCATTGTTTCTGTTCTGGTGTTCTCCACGCAAATGCACGGAGCGCATCCAACCGTTGTAAAAGCATTCGATTGGATTACAGCGGGCTCTTTCGATATCGACATTTCGTTTTTGGTCGATCCGCTTTCGGCCATCTACTTACTGTTCATTACAGGTGTCGGATTTCTGATTCACCTCTACTCCATCGGCTACATGCACGAAGATGAAGGCTTCAATCGATTCATTGCTTATCTCAACCTCTTCGTGTTTTTCATGCTCATTCTTATTCTGGGCGACAGCTACCTCACCATGTTCGTGGGTTGGGAAGGCGTAGGTCTTTGTTCCTTCATGCTCATCGGTTTTTGGTATAAAGACATGAAGAACAACGACGCTGCGAAGAAGGCATTCATCGTAAATCGAATCGGCGACCTTGGATTAATTCTCGGAATGTGTTTGCTCTTTGCTTATACCGGAACCCTTCGCTATGATGAGCTATTCATTTCGGAACGCGCTATCGGTGGATTACCAACTGAGGTTGCAACGGCCATTGGCATTCTTCTCTTCATTGGTGCCATGGGTAAGAGCGCGCAAATTCCGCTTCACACTTGGTTGCCCGATGCAATGGCAGGCCCTACGCCTGTTTCGGCACTCATCCACGCCGCAACCATGGTTACTGCCGGTATTTACATGGTAGCACGCAGCAGCAATTTGTATGCAATGACAGAGTCGGCCGGCGACGTCATTATGTGGGCCGGTATTCTCACCTCGTTGCTGGGAGCGACAATCGCACTTACTCAAAATGACATCAAGAAAGTACTCGCCTATTCTACCGTATCGCAGCT
>JBILCQ010000027.1:0-14219 GCA_044353065.1 Flavobacteriales bacterium
AACGTGTCGTATCGGGATGTCCCAAAATGACATTGCCCACGTGTTTGGCCAGTTGAAGGATCAAACCACCAAAAAGAAACTCGAGGGCGTTATTGTTCAGGTGTTCAAAGACGGAATGGTCTTCGATACCTACAACGCAGGGACAACCGGTAAATATGACTTCAAGCTTCCATTGGGTTTCACGTACGATATTAAATTCTCTAAAGGAGGAGATTACTTAGCCAAAGTCATTCGAATCGATACAAGAAATATCCCAGAGGAGGATCGCTATGGTGGGTTTGACATGAACGTTGATGGGACGCTATTCCCTTACCGACAAGGTTTCAATACAGATTTATTGAGAGAACCGCTGGCAAAAGCTTTCTATAATCCGGCAGAAGACGGTTTAACGTTTGATTTCGCTTACAGTGAGCAAAAAGCCAAAGAGATAGACGCTGAATTTAAACGCCTCGATGATATCGAGAAAAATTTGGCCAAGCTCAAGGCGGATTTCGAGAAGTTCATGAAAGATGGCGATCAGGGAATGCTAGAGAAGAAGTATGCCGATGCAATTACCAATTATCGCGGGGCATTGGGCATTTTCCCGGATGACCCCACTGCGAAAACTAAACTCGCAGAAGCCCAAGCTAAACTAGACGAGGAGAATGCAAATAAGGATTTAGAAGCTAGATACAAGAAGCTAATTGAAGAAGGTGATTCATTCTTCGAACAAAAAAAATATACTGACGCAAGAGACCGCTTTACGAAAGCCAAAGATTTAAAGAATCAGGCTTATGAGAAGGAGATGCTTCACAAGATTGATATGGCTATTGCCGATGGACAGAATCGCGGTATTTACGATGCACTGATTGTGGATGCCGACCAAAAGTTCAACAACAAAGACTTTGCTGTGTCGATTGAGAAATACAAAGAAGCTTCGAAATTATATCCCACAGAGAGTTATCCGAAGGATCAGATTCTAAAGGCAGAATCCGCCTTGAAAGATATGTTGGCTTCAGAAGCAGAGCGCTTGCGATTGGAGAAGGAGTATCAGGATAAACTAACGCTAGGCGCCCGAAGCCAGGATGAGGATAAATTGGAACAAGCCATCATGCATTATCGCGCGGCGTCAGAATTAAAGCCGGCTGAGCAGTTACCAAAGGATAAGATAACAGAACTGGAAGCACTCCTTGAGCAACGTCGCATGCAGCGCGAAATGGATGATGCGAATGCTGCGGCAAACGCAGAGCGTGAGAGAATTGAAAAAGAATATCAGGAGATTATTGCCGCTGCTGACGGACTTTTTTCAGACCAAAAATTGCCGGAGGCACGTGAGCGTTACGAGGCCGCTTTGCTTGTCAAGCCGGAAGCTCAGTACCCCAAATCCAAGATTGAAACCATTGATTTGCTGATGGCCCAGCTAGCCCAGAATGAAGTTAATGCAGCGCAAGCGTTGGCTGACTCGTTGGCTGCTGCTGCAGAAGCGGAGCGCCTAGCAGCAGAGCAGCGCCTAGCTGATTTGCAAGAGCAGGAACGGCTTGATCAGGAGCGTAAGCGAAAAGAATTGGAGGATGCTCGTCTTGCCGCTGAAGCGAAACTTGCCGCCAAGAAGCGGAAATGGGATAGTAACGTTGACATAGAGGCCGAGGATCAGGTGGAACGTTACTACCGCGAAGCTGCGGAAAAGGAATACGCGAACAAAGTTCGTCTGGCGCAGCAGGAAGTTTCAGAGTTTGCTGAGTTTTTTGAGCAAAAGGATAAGGATAGTGATGTGCTGGTTTCTACCAATAGGGAGCATGTGCGTGAACAATTCGAAACGCAAATGGAATTAAGTAATATCGGTGCCAGCATTCAAAGTGCAGCAATATCGGATAATGAACGAAGGAAGAAGGATAAGGGGCGTGAAGAGTCTGAAGCGCAAAAAAGAGCCGATATGCGTATTCGCGATAAACAAGAAAATACAGATAAGATTAGAGAGGCGCACTCGGCTTTACAGCAAAATGACCGATACAGAAAACAAAATGTAGAGAAGAATGGTGAACGTGTGCTTAAGGTGCGTGAGCAATCGGCTCAATTTCAGCGGAAGGGCGACACTCAACGTGCCGAGAATTCTATGAAAACCGAGATAGTCCGCGAAAAACAAAAGTCGGTAGGCGACAATGGAGAGCAACGCAGAAAGCAAAAGGCGACACAAGTAGATTTTACTATTAAGGAGAATTTCACGCGAGCTAAAGATGAACGTCAGGGTGCTGATCAGAGAATCACGAATACACAGCTGAAGATTGATCAGAAAAAGGAAGAAGCCGAAGCATTTGTGCAGGGCAAGGACGTGGCTATGCGTGAAAATGCGATTGAGATAGAGCGTCAGAAAAGAGATGTTGAGTTTGCTGATCGCGAACGAGAGAGCAAATCTTCCAATGAGCGATACGATGCGCGAAAAAAGGCATTTGAGAAGAATCCCGGAGAGCCGCGAGAAGAGGAAGATTACAAAGCTGTTGCAGGTACAGAAAACTTAAAGCAAGGGGTTACGGAGAACTCCTATAAGTTGGGAAACAAAATGGTTACCGAACGTTTGGTTAAGGTTGGGAACAAAGTTGATAAATACAAAAAGGTAGTTTCCAAAACAGCGATCTATTTTTTCCGTAACGGACAAAGTATTACCGAGGAAACCTGGAAGCAAGCAACCTTAGAGGAACCGGATTGAGTATGTCGAAACGAATCATTATTATCAATGGGCCTAACCTGAATCTATTGGGTCGTCGTGAACCGGAAGTATATGGCCACAGCGATTTCGAGAGTTATTTAGCCGTGCTAATCAAGATTTATGATGAAATACGTTTGGAGTACTTTCAAAGCAACGTAGAAGGTGAGCTAATCAATAAATTACACGAAGTCGGATTTTCATACGATGCCGTTGTCATGAATCCCGGTGGTTACACCCATACAAGTGTTGCGCTGGCTGATGCTATAGCTGCGATTACAACTCCTGTAGTGGAGGTTCACATTAGTAATTTGTACGCACGCGAAGAAATAAGACACACCTCATTGACGGGAGCTCATTGCGCAGGCATTATTTCCGGCTTCGGCTTAAGAGGATATGAGTTGGCATTGGAATATGCCGTCGATATGCGTTAGCCTTTTTTATACTCTCTCATTGCACTGTCCATTACGCGCAGCAGTAGTTCAGCATCATGCACTGATAGCTGTTTCCCCAACTGAACGCGCCTTCCGGAGTAGCTAAAGCCAACACGTTCACCACCGATAATCCAAAATGAGTCATCAAGGAATGCCAGAAATGAAGCGGGATCTCGTTTAATTAGCCCAGGCTTGAAAATGTTGTGGTACTGAAATAATTCTTTTTTCCCCCAAGTGCCGAAAGCATTTCGAATGGAAACGCCTTCACGGTTGATTCGAATAATTTCCTTTCCAATCAAACGCCAAAGAAATACCTTGGTTATGCGAATGAAGAAGAAGAGCCACAGTGAGCTACTGATGATGAAGAAGATTTGCTCTGATTGATTACTTGCGTTAAACGCATAATACAGAAAAGCACCTCCGCAAAATGTCCAGGCAGTTATCCAAATAAACAGCATCGCTTCCTGCCAGCGTTCAATCTTTTGGTTAATCTCAATTTGAATAGCATCTTTTTCGCGCAACACACGAATGCGTTTGCCTATAAATTTCGGTTCTGTTTGATTCATGACTCAGTAATTACCTTCTGATACAATTGCTCATACAAAGGTAGTATCTTGTCGAGGGAGAAGTCTTGTGCTCTTCGCTTTGCCTGGTCTTTAAACTTGCTTAGTCTGCGCGAATCTTCCAGCAAGTAGATGCAGTTTTTCACCATGTCGTCGATGTCACCAACATCACTCATCATTCCTGTAACACCATGTCTATTTACCTCAGGTAATCCTCCTGTATTGGTCGATATAACGGGCAATCCAGATGACATTGCCTCCAGCGCCGCGAGTCCGAAGCTTTCTGATTCGGAGGGGAGTATGAATAAATCCCCAATGCTTAGGAGTTCCTGTGGCTGTTTCAAATTACCAACAAAAGTGACATGCTCTGATATATTCAGTTCTCTGCATTTTTGTTCGGCTCGTGAGCGCTCGGGTCCGTCTCCTAACAAGATGAGTTTGGAAGGAATGGAAGGCTGAACTCGAGCAAAGACTTCGATGATATCGATAATTCGTTTAACCGGACGGAAATTAGACATGTGGATGATGATGCGTTCCTTGTCTTCGGCATACTCTCTTCTCAATTCCGGCGCGCTTTCCACTGCTTCATTTTCGGCATTTAAAAAGTTGGGAATGACTTCGATTTCCTGGTTGATTCCAAACAATTTGTAAGTATCGTTTTTCAAACTCTGTGATACTGCAGTAACGGCATCGCTTTTATTGATGGCGAAGGAAATGACAGGTTCAAACGAAGCGTCTTTGCCCAATAGGGTGATGTCAGTACCGTGCAGCGTTGTAATAACCGGAAGTTTGATTCCCTCTTCAGCAAGAACCATTTTCGCTGTGATGGCAGCCGAGGCATGTGGAATCGCATAGTGAACGTGCATTAAATCGAGCTTCTCATATTTCACTACGTCCACCATTTTACTTGCGAGAACCGATTCGTAAGGAGGATAGTAAAACAGCGGATACTCACTTACGCTAACTTCATGATAACGGATGCGCTTGTGGGCCGCACCCAAACGCACGGGTTGGGAGTAGGTGATGAAATGAATTTCGTGGCCTTGATCGGCCAGGGCTTTACCCAATTCAGTAGCAACTACTCCACTTCCCCCATAGGTGGGGTAACAGACGATTCCGATTTTTAGCATGCGACGCATCGTTGACAAAGTTACTGAAACATCTGAGGGAGCTTTTGGGTTCAGTTAAATGAACAGGGTGTGATGCGAAAATGAAGGAATTGTTGGCATGCAATTCACCTCAGTATGGTTCATAACTCGATGTTTTTCATTGTCGAAATTTTCATGTTTCAGGTACATTCGATATGTGCTGTTGAAGGGGGATGAAGAGGGTCAACGGATTCCTACAAACAATAACAACCTAAACAACTTAACCGTATGGCAGTAGCAAAGAAGTCGCGCGCAGTAAGCAGCAAGCAAACGGTGGCCAAGGCCGCTAAAGGTCGCTCTCTCTCTAAAAATCAGGAGGCAGCTCATTCAAAAAAGACTCAAAAAATATATGTGATTGATACATCCGTGTTGTTGCACGATCACAACTGTATTCACAGTTTTGAGGATAATCGCATTGCCATTCCGATAACGGTTTTGGAAGAGTTGGATAAGTTCAAAGTGGGAAATGAAATCAAGAACTTCGAGGCACGCGAATGCATCCGCATCATCGATCGCCTTTCGGAAGAGCATACGCTGCAAGATTGGATTCCACTCGAAAACGGACAAGGAGGAACTCTCCGAATCATATTGAATGCCTCTGATGATTCTGCCAAGAACGCCGAGTCCATTTTTGAGTCTCGAAAGAATGATCATAAGATTTTGAATGCTGCTTTGAAATTGCAAGAGGAGGAGCCTTCCTGTCGCGTAATTCTCGTTACAAAGGACATTAACCTACGTCTAAAGGCCAAGGCTCTGAATCTTCCTGCGGAGGATTTCAAAACGGGCAAGGTCAAGGAAGCCATGATCATGTATAGCGGAAAGTCGACAATCGAAGGTTTAGATTCGGAGGTTATTCGGAAGCTTTATCAAGATGGACGTTCGTCCGAAACGGATGTGTTGGGCAAGGAAAAACAGAACAATCACTTTTACATACTCAAGAACTGCACTTCGTCGGCTTTGGCTTACTTCAGTTCGAAGGCACAAGAGATTGAGCGTGTCGACAAGGTCTATGCTTATGGCATAAAACCGAAGAATGCCGAGCAGGCGTTCGCTATGCACGCCATCCTCAATCCGAATATTAAGTTGGTCACTATTTCAGGTGTTGCCGGGACGGGCAAGACATTGTTGGCGTTGGCTGGTGCACTTGAAATGAAAAATCAATATGATCAAATTTATCTCGCACGACCTATTGTTCCTTTGAGTAATAAGGAAATCGGTTATTTGCCGGGAGATGCGGAAGAAAAAGTAAATCCGTATATGCAGCCCTTGTGGGACAACTTGAGTTTTATCAAGAATCAGTTTTCGGATAATGAGAAGAAGCGAAAAATGATTGACGAGTTGCAAGCGCAGGGCAAGATCACGATTTGTCCGCTTGCATTCATTCGTGGCCGAAGCTTATCGAATTGCATTTTCATCATTGATGAAGCTCAAAACCTGACACCGCACGAAGTGAAAACCATCATTACACGCGCAGGTGAAAATACCAAAGTGATTTTGACGGGAGATGTTCGTCAAATCGATACACCATATCTCGATGAGCAAAGCAACGGCATGTCATACGTTATCGAGCGATTGAAGGGCCAGGATTTATATTGCCATGTAACGCTCGAAAGAGGGGAGCGAAGCGAGTTGGCGAACCTAGCGAATGAGCTCTTATAAATCGACGTTGCTTTTTCGCCACAGCCAGGGCTTCCAAATTTTGGAGTTTTGTTTCCAAAAGATAAGAACGAGGTAGGCGAAGATGGGCGATCCGAAAGTGAGGAATGAGAGATAGATAAAGCTGAGTCTCACTTTGCGTGTTTGAACTCCCATGTAGTCGGCAATGCCGGCGCAAATGCCGAACAGCTGTTTTTCAAGCAGGTTGTGAATCCTTTTCATGGGTTTCCGTGTGAAGCAGTTTAATGCCAATGGGGCACTCAATGCATTTTTCGTGTGTGCAATATACGCTATAAAGTTGAAGCAGCGCCTGTGAGTCGCCAGCGTGATTAATGTGCACACCGAGTTCGCGCCAGTTCGCGGTAACTGCATGTTCTTCCGGTGGTATTGCTTGCAGCATCGACATGGCATCGGTCATCATTGTTAGGTTGTTGTGGTAGTGACCATGCGCAAAGCGAAGTCGAGCAACCACATTGATAATGATGCGGTGGATTGAGCTTTGGCCCATGGCAGTTTGCAAACGCGTCTTTCTTGCCACACCAAATTGTTTGTGCGTTCGCCAATAGGGATGTGCTTCGCCCGACAAAAGCAACAAGAGCTCATTTTGTTTTAGGTTTAGAAGTGATGAGGCAAGGTGATTTGCGCGACTCAGCACATGGGCGAGTTGCGCCAATCGAACAACAGGGCTGTTGGACGGTCGCACTTTCCCGAAGTTCCAAACATTCGCAGAGAGTGGAGTAAGTCTATACTTTGATTGCAGCACGGCATATTCCTGTTGCAATCGCCATTCGTAGTCGTCGGGTGTCTCCGATTGAAGAAATCCTGCTTGACCAAACAGAAGCGCTTCGATTTGAAAAAGATCGCTGCTATGTCTTGATAGCGTTGTGTAGGGAATAGAATGCCCAAGCATTTCCATGGCAAGACTGTTCGATTTAAATCCAAAACCTTTGCATAATTCGATGAAAGCAACTTGCGACCAATCGCCTTGAGTTCGCTTCAGTGTTTCGAAAATTCCTTCAATGCGATGGTGTAATCGCTCTACGAGAAGTCTGTCGTGAGTCATATACCAATAGGCCGAATCTGCGTTTTGAAGAACCGACTCGCATGGTATCCATCGATAGTTGTTCAACCATTTTTGATGTGCTTCCCAGATATTCCAATTGAGGCATTGAGACAAATCGAGCACGGGTAAATCGCCCGGGCTATGAAGATAGATGGAGGCATCATTGTAAAGAACTACGTGTAGAATTACATTCTTGTAGTTGTCATCGTTTTGATGCTGATGGCGGTGCCAATCGGATGATTGAATGTGTATTTCGACATTTCCCCACCACAGTGTTTCATCGATACGAATGCGCGCATTCATAAAGTCGGGGCCTGCGTTATGATTGTGCACGCCGGGATGCAAAATCTCTATTTTTTGCCCTGTGTCTGAAAGCAGATTGCTCGATGAGAACCAGCCGAACTTCCATACATGATGAAGGAATTTTTCGCTCACTTTCGGAAACTGCGGGGTTGAAGCGGTTGTGATACTTTCCATTTTCAGGGATGTTTGATTTCAACGCGAATGGATGAAGTATTTTTCATGCACATGGGAGAAAGGAAATTCCTCAACGGCATAATTCAGCGAGAACTTGATTATCATTTCTTCCCAAGTCAGGCTCTATTGGCTTTTGCAATTTTCCTCCATGGAATAGGATTCTTATAAGAGCTCGATACCGTTGCCACAACCGCGATGACATGCACAATGTGATTATTGGTTTTGTTTACTTTTAGGGCATGAGAAATTTCTACTTCACCACTTCTTTCGTTTTTTTCTTATGCATGATCTGTGGAAATGCTTTAGCACAATCAGCAGACACAACAGTTGTTCAGACATACACCTGGGAAGCACAAAACAATCCGGCAACGGCTTATGATTCGCCTGGAAGGCGCTGGTTCAATTTTCCCCCAAGCAACAACGGAGTCGAGTACCAAAAGATACTCATGTATTACAACCTGAAGTGCTTTGAAGATGGAACGGCCGGTAATCTGGGTTTTCCTTGTGGTGAATGGGATTACCTGACCTATACGTATCTCTACGATCACACGGGAGTGATAGATAGCACGCAGGCACAGCATCCTCTATATTTTGTCAATAACGCAGGTTTTGATTCAATAGCGATGACGAGTCAACCTATAGTGATTACCCGCGAGTATCAGAATGATGTCAGAGTAATCGATTCGGTTAGTGACGAAGTTGTTTTTGGTTTGGGTGACGCCTCTGCTTCACAAAACTTTTCAGTAGCGAACGGTACTTCCGCTCGTTCGGTATTCCTCTATCGGGTGGATGAATTAAGTGCTGCCGGGCTTTCGGCCGGTGACGCAGTTTCCCGCTTGGCTTTTGCTTTTGCTAACGCGCCTACTTCCGTTTCGTTTTGTAAGATTGAGTTGTCGCTCAGTAATGATACTGTCATAACCGATGCAGTTCAATCCAATTCGTTTACGACAGTTTATGATGCTTCGGATGATTTGACTGTTGGTTGGAATGATTACAATTTTTTGAATGATTGGACTTGGGATGGCACTTCTTCTTTGGTGGTGAGAGTAACATGGTCGAATGCGGAAATAGCTGTGGCCGCTAACCTTGAGGCCGATGAAACTTCATTTCAGTCTGCACTGAATATATCAGGCACCGATCGATATATGCGCATGGATTGGCAAGATGAAGTGAAGGTTCCAAAAGAAGCATTTCAGAATGTGAGCAATGAAATTACCATCATGCTTTGGCAATATGGAGATCCGAATATTCAACCACAGAATGGGACACTTTTCGAAGGAGTGAACTCACTCAATCAACGTGTTTTGAATGTGCATTTGCCCTGGAGTAATTCGAATGTGTATTGGGATGCCGGATTCGATGGCACGTATGATCGAATCAACAAACTGGCAACTTCTGCGAATTTTGAAGGGGCATGGAATCATTGGGCATTCACGAAAAACTGCGCAACAGGTGAAATGAAGATTTTTCTGAATGGAAACCTTTGGCACTCCGGTGTGAATCTCGATAATTTGATGCTCGATATTCAGCGATTCAGTATTGGAGGTGCAAACAGTTGGTCGAATTTTTACAATGGAAGTATCGATGAGTTTGCTGTATTTAATGTTGCGTTGGATGCGGCCACAATTGCGCAATGGATGCGCCGTGATCTTACTGTTGAGCATCCATTTTGGAACAACTTACAGGTTTATTACAACTTCAATGAAAATGATGGTGACCAGGTGTTAGATGCAAGCGGACATGGACATCATGCATGGATGCATGGTAACGCTGATCGCATCTCTTACCGCGGCGAAGAGCTTTATCGCAATGCTCAAATCACAAACATGCGCCCTATACTGCAACTGAAAAAGGGAACGTATGAAAGTCATATAGAAACCCAGACCACGGCTGTTCAGGAAATTTTGCCGCCTGTCTCGGTTGTTGAGTTTGGATCAACGAACTATAGTGTTGTTCCTCTTTCTGTTTATTATGATTGGACTGCCCAGCCATCGTATACTATCAGTGCTGATGGAGATACTCTAAACGTTGCAATTGTTCCAGCCGAGTATACGCTAAACAATTCAGATTTTCCATACTGGCAACGTCCTTTCGAAATTATTGATCGCTATGAGTTGAACCGATTCATCACGATGTACGGAATTCAACTTGACCTGGGAACTGACGGTTGGACTTGGGTGGTTGATGTGACCGATTGGGAGCCGTTGCTTCGTGACTCTGTTGAGTTGGAAGCAGGCAACTGGCAAGAGTTGCTAGACATGAAGTTCCTTTTCATCGAAGGAACTCCGCCGCGCGATGTGAAACGTGTTGAGCGGTTGTGGGATACTAATCAGGGGTTGAGCAATTTTGATATTGCCGTAACAGTGAAAACGGTAATCAAAGAAGAAGGCGAAGAATCATGGAAGTTGCTTACCACGAATACGGGCCACCAATTTGACAATCCGCCGAACTGCGCGGAGTTCTGCAGCAACATACAATCAGTGAAGGTGAATGGCGAAGAACACTGGTCGTGGGACATCATGCAGGAATGCGCGGACAATCCACTTTATCCGCAGGGTGGAACTTGGATTTATGACCGTGCCGGTTGGTGTCCGGGCATGAATTCGACCACCAAGGAGTTTGAGCTGACACCTTTTACTGCCGGAGCCGATTCATTCTCGGTCGACTACGACATCACGTACGATGTTTACGGCAACTATGTGTTCTTCGGAACGCTGGTGGGATATGGCGAGATCAATCATGAGCACGATCCTGAAATTGATATGATTACAGCCCCCAGCAATTGGAAGATTCATTCTCGCTGGAATCCTATTTGTGACAACCCTCGCTTTGTGCTTCGCAATAAAGGAAGCGAGCCACTTACGCATTTAGTGATTCAGTATGGAATTGTTGGCGGCGCCGAAGAGCAAATGGAGTGGAACGGTAATTTAGGATTTATGGAGCGAGAAGAAATCGAATTGACGTATGCCGACGAGTCAATTTGGAATGGTGATAATGCAGTGCCGATGAAATTCTACATACGGTTGGTCAGCAGCAATGATGGTACGGATCAGAATGTTTCGAACAACTATGCAGAGTCGACGTTTCAGCGCCCACCCCGTTATGCATACACCGATTTAAACGACAATCGGATGATTATCATTCTGCGCACGAACAACTTCCCGGAAGAGTCTTCTTATGTCCTCTACAACCAGTGGGATGAAGTCGTTTTTCAACGAGATGACTTTACACAGGCGGCAACTATTCATAGAGATACCATCCAGTTGAATTCGGGATGCTATACGTTTCACTTGAAGGATAGTGACGACGATGGGCTGAGCTTTTTTGCCAATAACGATGGTTCGGGATATTGCAAGTTGGATAGAGTAGGCGGATTCGATTTTGAAAGCTTCGAGCGTGATTTTGGTAAGGAGATCATTCACCGATTCCGATTTGAGACAAGCAACCCAACGCAAGTCAACAATTTAATTTCTCCGAAGGTTCGCATATACCCGGTCCCTGCACAAAACTCCGTTCAAATCGATGCCATGGGTTTTGGGGCTGACTTGAGCTATAATCTTTACGACGCGTTTGGAAGAAACTTGGAATCCATGAAATTGTCGAGAAAGCGAGATACGGATACTTTCGAATTGCCCATTTCACATTTAGCAAATGGAATTTATTTCCTGGAGATTCGCGATGGTGTGCATCGAGGAACGCACCGAATTGTGAAGGGATAGAGATATACCGACACTATTTCGTTGAAGCTTCTTCAGGAATTATGATTGTTAATCTCATTTTTCAATCGGGTAAGAAGGAGCCGGAATTGAAAAGGAATAGACCGATTTTAATTTCACAAGAAAAATGGTCTGATACTTGGCTGTTGGTGCATAGGCCATTTCAACTGTGTGCTTTGCACATCTATGATATTGGCTTAAATTCGTCACCATTATTTGTCCGATTTCTTAAAGAAAACCCTTATGAAAAGAGTCATTCCTGTTTTAGGTACAGCAGTATTCATGCTTATTGCCCTTGTCAGTTGGGCCCAGCCGGCCAAAAAAGCCGATGAGCAATTTGATAAGGCTGCTTACTACGAGGCTACGAAATTGTATATCAAGGCCGAGCCTATTTCCAAATCGTTGGATGAGAAGGCAAGAATTTTTTATCGTTTGGGTGAGTGTTACCGCTTGGTGGCTGATCCTCAGCAGAGCTTGCAGTGGTATGAGAAGTCCATCGTAGCTCAATATTACAAAATAGATCCTGAAGTTTATTTCGGTTATGGCATGAGTTTATTGGAGCTGGGCAGATGGGACGACGCTTCTACGCAATTCAATAAATACGCTGCAAAGGGAGGCGATAAGTCGAAAGCAGATAAAGCAGTCAAGTCGGCACAAGATGCCGCAACCAAAAAAGCAACTAAAACACGTATCACGATTTCGAACGTCGCGGAGTTAAACTCAGAATTCTTCGATTATGGGTTGGTGTTTTCAGGGCCGTCTCAAGTGGTACTGTCTTCTGCACGTCCTTCAAGCGCCGGAGCTTATAAGGACCCGATTACCGGAGAAAGCTTCATGGACTTGTTTATTGCAGAAATGGATAAAAAGGGTAAATTCAGCATACCCGTGCCACTTCCGGGCTCTGTAAATACGATGGGAAATGAGGGAGCAGCTTGTTTTAATAGTGATTATACGGACTTGCTGTATACCTCATGCCGATATGAAAGTGCCAAGATTTATTTTGCTTGTGATATAGCGCGTGCCACACGAAATGCGGATGGAAAGTTTGTTGACATTACCAATTTGAATGTAGTGGATCGCAATACGGATGACTCCACAGTAGTTGGACAACCGTTCTTGACGTCTGATGGAAAATACTTATTGTTCGCGTCGAATATGGCCGGTGGAAAGGGCGGGAAGGATATCTGGTATTTGAATTACGACCGCAGTTCTTCAAGCTGGTCAAAGCCGATAAACCTAGCGGCTGTTAACTCAAAGGGTGATGATATGTTTCCGGTTATTGGTCCTGATGGAACGCTCTATTTCTCCTCGAATGGTTGGGGCGGGTTAGGCGGATTGGATGTTTTCAAAGCGGCCAAGAATGGTGAAATGTCATTTGAAGCCCCAGTTGGTGTTGACTACCCGCTCAATTCGTCTTCGAATGATTTTGCGTTGATCATCGACCCTAAGAAGGAAGGTGATAAGACTTTCTCAGGTTACCTCACTTCTGATCGTCCGGGTGGAAAAGGGAAGGATGATATCTACCGCTTTGTTGAAGCAGGTCTTGATTTCTCACTAGTAGGAACCGTGTATGATAAGGATAGTGGATCTCCCGTTGCAGGCGCTGAAATTACCCTCGTAGGTTCAAGCAACTCCGGAGACCCTGTGAATCTCAAGGTGAATACAGATGCGAATGGAGAATTCGGATTCGATAAGTCTAAGATTTCTTCCAACTACACGTATACGTTGGATGTGCAGAAAGAAAAGTACATCGGAACTGCTGACCGACTTTCGACTGTAGGTTTGACTGCTTCTACCAACTTTGCGCGCGAATACTTCATCATTCCTATTCCCGATCCAACCTCTCGTCAGGGTGGCATCGAAATGCCGGAAGTACGCTACGATTACGCCAAGAGCTCGTTACAGGTCAATGCAGAAGTGAACTCCAAAGATTCTCTCAACTATTTGTTCGATATCATGAAGAACAATCCGAAGTTGGTTGTTCAGTTGGAAGCACACACCGATGCACGTGGATCCGATAAGGACAACCAAACGCTTTCACAAGCGCGTGCTCAGGCCTGTGTTGATTATCTGGTAAAAGAGAAGGGTATTGATCCAAAGCGAATTGTTGCTGTAGGAAAGGGAGAAACAGAGCCACGCATTTTGCGCCGCGATTTGGCCGGTTTCAAGAAGGGTGAGGAGCTCACAGAAGCTTTCATTACCAAGTTGGCAAACAAAGAACAGCAAGAGGTAGCGCATCAGTTGAATCGCCGCACGGTATTCCGTGTGTTGAGTAACGACTACGTGCCCGGCAAGTAGCTGCATTGAATAACATTTAGGGGCGAACCGTCTGGTTCGCCTCTTTTATTTTTTTTAAGATGAACGATTCACGATATACCCGACGCGGAGTGTCTGCACAAAAAGAGGATGTGCACGCTGCCATAAAGACGTTGGACAAGGGTTTGTACCCAAAGGCCTTTTGTAAAATAGTTCCCGATTATCT
>JBILCQ010000208.1:0-4210 GCA_044353065.1 Flavobacteriales bacterium
CTTATTTCGCTTTTCCATTCTCGTATTCAATGCGAATTTTCTCTTTGCCCGTCTTTTCGTCGTAACTGATATAGGTGCCGTGCAGTTTATTGTTCTGGTAATTCGACTCTTCTATCACGCGACCTCGCGCATCATAGATCACACTCTTACCGTTTAATTTTCCCTCCTTGTAAGTGCAGTCACGCATCGGTGCTCCATGCGGGTGGAAGTATGACCACTTGCCATGAGGTTTCCCGTTCTTGTAGCTGCCTTTGCTATCGAGTCGTCCCAGGTTGTACGATTCATAGGGCCCATTCAATGAACCATTAGCACCGTAGGTTTCGATTTTTTCAATACCGCCTTTGTTATTCCAGTAAGTCCATTTTCCTTTCTTGACATCGCCCGATTTGATATTGGGGACTGTGTCTGTTTTGATTTTATACAGGTCGCTCATCGTTTGAGCAAATTCATCTTTGCTTTTTACGATGCTCCATTCACCATCATAGCTTTTTACACCATTGGGGTGATTGCCAGTCCAGTGCCCGTTCATTTGTCCGTGCTTATAATTTCCAATGTCTTGAACGTATCCGTTCTCATACCACGATTTCCATTCACCTTCTTCAAGATCGTGGTTGAAATTCCCTTCCATCAGCGGCTTGGTGCTTTCATACCAGTACTTCCAAAAGCCGTGTTTCTTATCGTTGACCATGTTCCCCTCTTTCCATTTAGTTCCGCCCCAGTATTGCCACTGCCAAAAGCCATTCATTTTGCCTTTTTCGTAGACTCCCCAATATTCTCGTTCGCCATTGCCGTAATAGAAAATCCATTCGCCATTTTGAAGATCATCAGCGAAATCGCCTTCCATGTCCTTCGCTCCATTCTCCATGTTCCACATCCAGTGGCCGGTCTTTTTGCCCTGGTTGTATTGTCCTTTTACGGATGGTTTTCCATTGGAATAGTTCTCCTCAAACGATCCATGCAGAATGCCCATGTTGAAGTGTGAGAGTCGCTTAGTGTTGCCCGATGGATATAATTCTTCCCACTGACCATCTTCTTTCCCTTCTTTGTAATTACCCCTTATTCTGGGCGAACCTCCATTGTAGTATTCTTGATAAGGGCCATCGAGCCGTCCGTTTTTGTAGGAGGAATTGCGAAGAATTTTTCCATTCTCGAATTTTTCTTCCATCACTCCATTGCCACTCGAAATCGTACGCAGTTTGTTGGCATCGCAATACAACCAAAGCAATTCTTCCCCTTTCTGAAATTCTTCCACCATCATGGTGTCGCCGGTTGGAAAGAAGTAATTCCATTTCCCCGTCTTTACACCGTTTGTGAAATAACCTTCTTCGACGAGCTTGCCTTCAGCGGTGTAGGTGCGCTGAATACTGTCTTGCGCATTCATTCGGAAATATCCGTCGACCATGATATTTCCGTTGGGATGAAATCGCTTCACGCGACCATTCAGCTTCCCTTTCTTGTAATTGGCTTCTTCTTGTAGCGTGCCGGTATCGTAATAATACTTCCACAGGCCTTCTTCAAATCCATTGACATAATTGCCTTCACTGCGTGTTTTTCCGTTGGGGTGCTGGTCCTTGAACTCTTGCACTTGCGCTTCAAGACACACACTAGCGAAGAGGATAAGAAGGAGAAGAATGAGCTTCATTGTTTTCTGATTGTTAGAGCAAATTAAAAACTCGAATCACCTTGCTCTAATTGTCGCCCATGTTGTTTATGAACACAGTTAGCCACCAGTCACTAACCACTAACCACTAGTCACTCGCCACTAGTAACTAAGATAGTTTGTCCGTCAAGATTCGCATCTCCATCATCGGAGAAATCTTCTCGTACAGAATGCGATACACAGCATCCGCAATCGGAATGTTGGCGTTAAACTTTTTGTTGATTTCATGAATGCCGCGTGCAGCGTAATATCCTTCTGCAACCATGTTCATTTCGATGGTGGCCCATTTCACACTGTAGCCCTTTCCGACCATCGTGCCGAGTGTACGATTGCGCGAGTAGGGTGAGTAGGCGGTAACCAGCAAGTCGCCCAGATATGCGCTGCTCTTTACATCGCGATGCACTTCATGCACCGTATCGATAAAGCGCTCCATTTCGCGAATGGCGCTGCTGATGAGTACCGCCTGAAAATTGTCGCCGTAGCCCAACCCGTGGCAAATACCACTCGCCACGGCATATACGTTTTTCAAAATAGCTGCTAGCTCGGCACCAAATACGTCTTCAGTTGTGTTGGTTTTCATGAAACGACAACCGAGCATGGTAGCCATGAGGTCGGCTTTTTCAATGTCGGAACATCCAATGGTGAGATACGATAGCTTTTCCATTGCCACCTCTTCTGCGTGGCACGGACCGCAAACGATACCGATGTTTTCGTAAGGCACACCCAATTGTTTATGGAAGTAGCGAGCGGGTATGGAATCAAATTCGTTGATGACGCCTTTAATCGCGGAGAAGAGCACTTTCTTTTCCAGGCCTGTTGGCTTGTAATGCTGAAAAGCTTCGTGAACAAAGGCCGAGGGAATGGCAACAATGATGTAGTCACTGTTGTCGATTACCTCCTGCAAGTCATCCGTTACATGCAGTTGCTCTTTCTCGAATTCTATGCTCTGGATGTAATTGGGGTTGTGTCCAAATTGTCGGATATGATCAATCGCTTCTTTGTTGCGCATCCACCAATAGACTTTGTCGGTGTTTTTGCACAGCAACTTAACTTGAGCCGTAGCCCAAGAACCTCCTCCTAATACTCCAACGCGTGGTTTATCCATAACAGTTTTGGTAACAGCAAAAATAAACGATTCAAATTGTAAGCGAGCGTCAACCTTCTTGCACCCACTCCAGCTCGAATACCTCGGCTAAATGACGCTTCAATTTTCCCTTGACTTCTTCCATGTCTAGCTTTCTTCCAAGCTCTAAATGCATCGACGTAACGGCTTTGTCTGTTATGCCGCATGGAATGATATGGTTGAAATAAGAAAGATCTGCGTTTACATTAAACGCGAACCCATGCATGGTGACCCAACGACTGCACTTCACTCCAAGGGCTGCAATTTTTCTGGCTTTCGGTCCTAACTCGGCATCGAGCCACACGCCTGTCAGCCCTTCAATGCGACTCGCTTCTATTCCGTATTCTGCGAGAGTGCGAATAATTGCCTCTTCCAGAAATCGTAAGTACTTGTGAATGTCACTGAAAAAATGGTCGAGATCAAAAATGGGATAACCCACAATTTGTCCGGGACCGTGATAGGTGATGTCGCCTCCGCGATTGATGGCGTAGAAGCTTGCCTCTACGTTCGCCAGCGCTTCATCGTCGAGCAATAAATGGCTGATGTCGCCGCTCTTTCCGAGGGTGTAGACATGAGGGTGCTCCACAAAAAACAAGTGGTCGGTAGTGACCACTTGTTCTTCGGGTGCTTTTGCACGATTCTCAAATTTTGTTTGTACGGTTTGGTTGAAGTGAACCTCCTGCAAATCCCAGCAGGCCTTGTAATCCATGCTCCCTAAGTCGCGGAAAACAACTGGCTTCTTCATGAATATTAGTTCACCTTCGACAACTCATTCTTCAAGAAGATGATGGCCGGAATAGCCACGGCATCTTCGTTGCGCAACTCTGCCAAATCGATGCTGATCCAGTCGCCCAGGTGAATAAGGTACATCGAACGCTCGATGCGCGTCTTCCCTTTTGACCATGCTTCGATGATGGTGTCGCACTTTTCGCCCATCAGCTTCTTGCACAAATCCATGCGCAGCTGTGAACGTTTGTGGTCGTCTTCGTTGCGAAGCACGATTACTGCAACACGATTGTCGCCGCCTGTCCAGCCCACTAGCTCGTTGTGATTCATTTCAGGGAATACGTGATGCCAGCAAAGCATCTTCGAGTTTTCGTTGATCTGCTGACGCCAGCGTATCGCTACACCTTCATACATGGCTTCGCTATAGAGAACCGGAATGCGATGCACCACCATTTCTGCTATTTGCTTTGAAGCTGCGCGCAAATCATCGATGTTGTTTTCAATGAGTGCAATACTGCTTTCTACCTCTTGCTCAAAGCTTCCATCGATAAATCCATAATGACGGAGAACATAGAACAACTGAACAGAGCTATATCCAAACATCGAACGCGGAGGCTGGCCGCCGGGAATGATGATGCGGTTGAACCCATGTTCTTTAGCTGCGGCTGCTATTTTTCCTCCGCTCGTTACACAATCGATTT
>JBILCQ010000209.1:0-4208 GCA_044353065.1 Flavobacteriales bacterium
CACTGTCGTTTGTTGAATCACGCTTGCGCCGTGACGTGAGTACCACCGAAGTGATGAACAATCTGCGCACACGTCTCAAGGAATATCCCGACGCGAGTATCATTGTTAGTCCGAGTGAAATGGGCCCCCCACAAGGACCTCCGGTAAACATCGAAGTACGCGGCGATGATTATGATTCGTTGTTGCACACCGCTCAACGCATCAAACAACTGGTAGAAACAAAGTACATCGGCGGGATTGAAGAATTGAAAATCGACGTTGATAAAAACAAACCGGAGCTCCCCATCGAGGTCGACATCGAACGTGCGCGCCGCTATGGACTGAGCATCTACCAAGTGGGCGATGCTATTCGTTCATCGTTGTATGGTCGTGAAGTAAGCACGTTTAAAGACGGCGACGATGACCATAAAATCAACTTGCGTTTCCCGCTGGAAGAACGCAACAGCGCTGAAAAAATCCTCAACCAGAAAATCACTTACCGCGACATGACAAGCGGTCGTATCGTGCAAGTGCCGGTGAGTGCAATTGCCTCTTACAAGGAAAATGACACCTTCAGTGCGGTGAAGCGCAAAGACATGGATCGTGTAGTAACCATCTACTCGAACGTGCTTGATGGTTATAATGCCAACGAAGTCGTTGCGCAAATCAAAAAAGAAATGGTCGGCTTCGAACCGAACGGAGGCAGCTCCGTGGCCTTCACAGGGCAGCAAGAAGAGCAAGCCAAAGAGATGTCGTTCTTGTTGATGGCACTCATCATTGCGCTGGTGGGTGTAGTTCTCGTTCTCATTGGCCAATTCAATTCGATCAGCACGCCGGTCGTATTGATGCTTTCGATTCTCTTCTCGTTCATCGGTGTATTCCTGGGGCTGGTTATTTTCCGTCAGGAATTCGTAATCGTAATGACCATGCTGGGTATTATCTCGCTCGCGGGTGTGGTAGTAAACAATGCGATTGTATTGATTGACTTCACCATCATGTTGATTGATCGCAGAAAAGAAGAGCTGGGTATTCCTGCCGAATCGCAATTGCCATGGGCCGAGTTGAAACGTATCACGATTGAATCGGGAGCTACGCGTTTACGTCCGGTAATGCTAACTGCCATCACTACTATCCTCGGACTTGTGCCGTTGGTGTTTGGATTGAATATCGACTTCGTGAATTGGTTTGCCACGTACGACGCCAACTTCTACCTCGGCGGCGACAATGTAGCCTTCTGGAAACCGATGTCGATAGCGATCATCTACGGTGTTGTGTTCTCGTTCTTCCTCACCCTCATCATGGTACCCGTGATGTTCGTGATGCTGCAGAAGATGAAGTACAAGTATGTGTATAAGATGCCCGTGGATGAAGAATAGTGGTATAGGATTGTAGGATTGTAGGGAATGCTCCACTATAATCCTATAATCCTGCTATCCTATAATCCTACAATCCAAATTCCCCGCTCACATCATTCGGCAATGTCACCTTCAACCGTGGCTCAACCTGCATGGCGCGCTCAATGGCGAAGACTGCTTCGTCGTTGCGGGCCCAAGCACGGCGGGCAATGCCGTTGTTGACATCCCAGTGCAGCATGCTCTTCAGTCGGCGTTCACTATCGGCACTGCCATCGAGCAACATGCCGAAGCCGCCATTCATTACTTCGCCCCAACCTACTCCGCCACCGTTGTGCAAGCTCACCCAAGTGGCTCCGCGGAATGCATCGCCCACGAAATTGTGCACTGCCATGTCGGCGGTGAAACGCGAGCCGTCGTAGATGTTGGATGTTTCTCTGTAGGGTGAATCGGTGCCCGATACATCGTGGTGATCGCGACCCAATACAACATCGCCAATTTCACCACGCGCAATGGCATCGTTGAATGCCTTCGCAATGCGCATGCGTCCTTCGGCATCGGCATACAGAATGCGCGCCTGCGAACCCACCACCATTTTATTTTTTCCGGCTTCACGTATCCACTGAATATTGTCGGCCATTTGCTGCTGTATCTCGGATGGTGCCGTGCGCATCATCTCGGTCAATACTTCTTCTGCAATGCGATCGGTGCGCTCTAAATCTTCTGCGCTGCCGCTGCAGCACACCCAACGAAACGGACCAAAACCGTAGTCGAAACACATCGGTCCGAGAATGTCTTGCACATAACTGGGGTATTTAAACTCGCGTGGCTTGCGGCCCTTGCGCTGTTCTTCACTCGCCATTACATCGGCGCCTGCACGCGATGCTTCCAGCAAAAACGCATTGCCGTAATCGAAGAAATACATGCCATTGGCTGCATGCTTGTTGACTGCGGCTGCATGGCGGCGCAAGGTTTCCTGCACGTGTTTCTTGAACTCTTCCGGCTGCTCAGCCATCATGCGGTTGCTCTCTTCATAGCTCATGCCCACCGGATAATAACCGCCGGCCCATGGGTTGTGAAGGGATGTTTGATCACTGCCCAAATGCACCGTGATTCCTTCGCTATCGAACTTCTCCCACACATCGACTATGTTGCCGATGTAAGCGAAAGAAGTAATTTTATTGAGAGCCATCGCTTCGCGCACGGACTTGCACAAGTCATCGAGATTATCGGTAATCACATCCACCCAACCCTGCTCGTGTCGCTTATAGGCGGCCTTCGGATTTACTTCGGCTGTCACAGAAACAACACCGGCAATGTTACCGGCCTTAGGTTGTGCGCCGCTCATTCCACCCAATCCGGCTGTGATAAACAAAATCGGATCGGTCGGCTTCATGCCTCGCTGCTCACGCATGCGGCGCGCAGCATTCATCACCGTTATGGTTGTTCCATGCACAATGCCTTGAGGTCCGATGTACATATACGACCCTGCGGTCATCTGTCCGTATTGCGTTACACCCAACGCGTTGAAACGCTCCCAGTCATCGGGCTTGGAGTAGTTGGGTATCATCATGCCGTTCGTAACCACTACGCGTGGAGCATCCTTGTGCGAAGGGAACAATCCAAGCGGATGACCGCTATACATCACGAGCGTTTGGTCGTCGCCCATTTCACTCAAATACTGCATGGTGAGCAGGTATTGCGCCCAGTTTTGAAACACGCCTCCATTACCTCCATAAGTAATTAGCTCGTGCGGATGCTGTGCCACACGCGGATCCAGGTTGTTCTGAATCATGAGCATAATAGCAGCCGCTTGGCGCGACTTCGCCGGATATTGATCAATTGGGCGCGCTTGCATGGCATATGCAGGACGGAAGCGGTACATGTAGATACGGCCGTACACTTCCAGTTCGTTTCTAAACTCTTCAATCAATGATGCATGCAAGTGTTGTGGGAAATAACGCAAGGCATTTCGCAAGGCCAACTTCTTTTCATCGGCCGAAAGAATCTCCTTTCGCTTGGGCGCATGATTGATTGCTGCGTCATATATAGGCGCATCAGGTAATTCCATGGGAATTCCATTGCGAATCGCAGCTTGAAACGTAGTTATATCTTCGGCTTGTGCAGCCGGGGCCGTTGTATTCATCGAATTGTATTTGTTGCAAATTTCGGGTACATCTTCTAAACCATGTACCGGCTTCAACAGTTCAGAAAGAAACCGACGCAGAAGCAGTCAGCATCCATAACGCAGACGTTACCGGCAACGCTTCCAGTCGTTCGCCTTTCGCCGACCACAATCGACGTGCTTCCACCCTACACTTTAATTGCTTGTATGGGGAGTAATCAATATTGAGCGACCAACCACCGGGGTTGAGATTTACAGGCGCATAGACCGTTTTGAAAAATTGTCCGCGGTTGTCGCGCATCTGCTCAAACCTGCAAGTCGCCGCCCACTTCTTGGAAATTGTACGGGCCAAAGCCAACGAATAACCCACAAAATCCTTATCTAAAGGAACTGGTTCATAATTCAACTCGGTGTGCACTCGCCAATTATCTCCAACCGGCCACTGACCATAAGTGTTGTGGTAAATTGTAGCACGATCTCCAATAGTTCCAATATAATTGGAGTAGTTCAGGATGCGACCCTTTTTACTCTCGTGCTGAATTTGCGCACCGAAAGCAGGCCAGTTATGTTCGGTATCAAGTGAAATACGCTGCCAACCGTTAAGCACCAGCAAAGCCCATTTCCATCCGCTCTTAGTACCGCCCGACAAGCGGACACCACACTCGTAATAAGGCGTGTTTTCGGCAAGCAATCCGCGTGTTACGGTTAATTGCTGAGCCCCAACATTCGACTCCATCCCAATGTGTGAAGGA
>JBILCQ010000210.1:0-4199 GCA_044353065.1 Flavobacteriales bacterium
ATCAGGAGCATTCTCGAACTCAATGTTAACGGACTCGCTGTGTCCACCCATGACCGGAACACGCACACATGTAGCGGTAACACGAATGGCATCATCGCCCATAATCTTCTTCGTTTCGTTCACCATTTTCATTTCCTCTTTCGTGTATCCATTGTCCATGAATACATCGATTTGAGGAATCAGATTGAGGTCGATGGTATAACGGTAAGCCATTTCTCCTTCCTGTCCGCGTCGTTCATTCATCAGCTGATCCACCGCCTTCTTGCCCGTTCCGGTAACACTTTGGTAAGTGCTAACAACAACACGACTCACCTTATACAACTGATGCAACGGTTGCAGAACCATCACCATTTGAATGGTGGAGCAGTTGGGGTTGGCGATGATCATATCGCCCGCAATTAGAGTATCGCCGTTGATCTCGGGAACAATCAACTTCTTGGTGGAATCCATGCGCCAGGCCGATGAATTGTCGATTACCACCGTTCCAACTTCGGCAAATTTGGGAGCCCATTCCAAACTGGTGCTTCCACCTGCGCTGAACAGTGCAATGGCCGGACGTGCGGCAATGGCATCGGCCATGGAAACAACTTTCCAGGATTTGTTTTGCCATTCGATGGTCTTGCCGACTGATTTTTCGGAAGCCACCGGAATTAATTCTGTTATAGGAAAATTATGCTCTGACAATACTTCAAGCATTTTCGTACCCACCAATCCGGTGGCACCTACAACCGCGACTTTCATATGCAAACAATTTGGGTTCGAAACTAAGGTTAAATCACTCGGTATAGTATGTTTGAAGCATGAAAGCAATTGCATTAACCGCAATCTTGTGGTTCGCATTTTTCGGCGTGCTCAACGCTCAGTGGCAAGACGATTTTTCGGATGGGGATTTTACTGTAAATCCCTCATGGCTTGGAAATGCCGATGTTTATTCGGTTTTGAATAATGTTCTCAAGTTAAACAACACTGTGCCAAGCGCGAACAACACGTCTGCACTATATACCAGCAGCCCCATTTGCAGCGCTACGAATATGGAGTGGAGATTCTTGATTGATCACAATTTCGATGGAAGCGGATCTAACCAAAGCCGTGTTTACTTTATGTCTGACTCGCCTGCGCTAACCTACAGTGCATCAGGCAGCGCAGGTGTTGCTGGATACTTTCTTCTTTTCGGGGAGACCCTCAGTGGCGACGTAATCAGATTCTATTATGATAACGGCACTTCGGTAAACTTACTAGCATCCGGTGTTACATCCTTGGTTGATGGTTTCCAGGCAAGCGTTAGAGTTACCAAAAATGAATTGGCGAATTGGCTGATAGAAGCTGACTTCACAGGAGGAGAGAATTACAGCACAGAGGCGTCAGCAACTCACAGCACTTTGAATTCCGGATCCTATTTCGGCATCATCAACAAGTACACGCAAACTAATTCGACCGACTTTGCATTCGATAACTTCTACGTTGGTCCCTCACAAGGAGACACAACACCCCCGAGTGTAGTATCGGTAACGGCAACCTCCTTGACCACTCTTGATGTGCTATTCAATGAACAGGTGAGCAGCGCTTCGGCGACCAACCCCGCATATTACAATGTAATCAATATTGGTTCTGCTATATCTGCAACAATAGACGATATGAATTGCGCTCTCGTTCATATTACAACTCCAGCCTTTCTGCCCAACACCGATTACCAACTCGATGTACAGCAAATTGCAGATGCCATCGGCAATACGACGACTACATCCGATATCGTCGGATTCAATTATTTCCAACCTGTGCAAGCCGAATATGGCGATGTTATTTTCAACGAAGTTCTGGCCGACCCCACTCCAACCGTGGGCTTACCTGAAGCTGAATTTGTCGAGATTCTCAATCGGAGCGAAACAACCGCCTTCAATCTAAACGGCTGGAAATTCGTGAATTCGACGACCGAAAAAATCTTACCCGACTTTAGCCTCGAGCCAGGTGCTTTTGTGATTCTGTGCGATGCTACAAATGCTGCGCTCTTCGAACCGTTCGGTGAAGTAATTGGCATTTCCTCCTTCTCGGCTCTTACAAACACCGGTGATAGTCTCACGCTAAAAGACAATACCAACGAAGTAATCGATATTTTATCTTACAGCGATGATTGGTTTGAGTCAGCAGTGAAGCGCGATGGCGGATGGTCGCTTGAGCGAAGCAATACACCCAACAATTGTAGTTTATCGAGCTGGCGCGAGAGTATCGCTGCGCAAGGTGGAACGCCAGGTAGCGTTAACTCATTGGCTAACCTACCGCCAGACACAACACCTCCCACCGTAGTTGGTCTGGAAGTAATCAATGAAACCACGCTTGAGCTGACCTTTTCAGAAACGATGGATACAACGGGATGGAGCAACCCATCATGGGATGTTCTTCCATTCAATAGTGCCATTAATGGCGTATGGTCTTCCGACTTGACGACAGTGATGTTGACTCTGAGCTTACCCATATCACCTACTTCCATTTATACACTCGTGATAAGTGGTATCGCCGATTGCAGTGGGAACATAATTGAAGCTGTAAGCATCCCCTTTGCCATCGGGTTGTTACCTGAAGCGGGCGATATCATCATCAATGAAATCATGGCCGACCCAACACCTTCGCAAGGTTCGCCGGCGGTGGAATACTTGGAGATACGAAACAACACGAGCAATTCACTTGACTTGTCGGATGTGAGAATCAACGCCGGAACTTTCAACTCATCGGTCACGATTCAACCCAACTCATTTTTGATTATCGCCGATAGTGAAAACAGTTCTGCTTTCGATGCATCGGTTCCAACCGCCTTCATGGATGGTTTTCCAAGTTTAACCAACAGCGGTCTTGAGCTCAACCTTTACAACGGAAGCACGCTACTCGATCAAGTGAGCTACACCATCGATTGGTATCGCGACGAAGTCAAAGCCGATGGCGGCTGGACGTTGGAACGCATCAACCCGCTTGCAGTGTGCAGCGGCAGATACAACTGGCGCGCAAGCAATGCTACAACCGGAAGCACGCTCGGCGCAGAAAATTCGGTTTACAGCATTGCGCCCAATGGAGTGCCAATAGTTGTTGACTATGGTGCGCTCAACGACTCTACCATATACATTCTCTTCTCTGAAAGCCTAGACACACTGAGCGTGCTGGCTCTCACTGGAGAAATGGGTAATGGAGTGCTTGCTATCAATCCAACATGGAACTCCGACCGCGATTTACTCACGCTCTCGACAAGTACACCCATGGTGGCAGAATTGACCTACACCCTCTCACTTGTCGAATTGACCGACTGCGACGGAAATGCGAGCGCTGCTCCTTCGCTTAGTTTCATTCGTGGAGTGGAGGCCGGAGCAGGCGATATCATCATCAATGAGATTATGGCCGATGGAAGCAACGGCGACCAGACAGCGAGTCCGTCGGTTGATTTCATCGAGATTTTCAATCGCACCAATCGTCTTATCGACCTGACTAATTTGAAAGTAAACAATGGCTTTTTCGGTTCGCAGGTTTTGCTTCAACCCGATTCATTCCTGATTATTACCGATAGTGATAGCGATCCGTTGCAATTCTTTGCCTACCCCAATGTCGCCTTTATGGATGGCTTTCCGGCACTCACAGAAGATGGCACGACCATCCATCTGATTTTAGACAATGACACATTGGAAACGATTCGCTATTCCAAAGACTACTACAACGACGCGGAAAAAGAAGATGGTGGCTGGTCGATGGAGCGCGTGAACCCGGACGATCCTTGCAACAGTTATGACAACTGGCGCGCATGCATGCGTTCGCAAGGAAGCAGCGCCGGTAGGTCGAACAGTGTGCTCGACAGAAGCGTTGATGTCACGGCGCCGCAATTCTTGTATGTACTTGCCGAACCTGAAAATGCGGTTACACTTGTTTTCAACGAACCCATTCTGCAACCGGGTTTGAATGTGACACAATGGACTGTGGATGGAAATGCGATTGATATCACAACAGCTTACCTTACGGGTGCAGAACGCAATGAACTTGTGCTTCCTTTCGGAGCCATGAATGCGAATACAATCTACTCGTTCAGTTTGTATGGTATTGCCGACTGTTGGAGCAACCACACCTTGACCATCAACGATTCATTCGCACTTCCTCAAACACCTGTTGAAGGCGATCTCGTTATCAATGAAATTCTCTACGACCCATTCGAAGGCGGAAGTGATTTT
>JBILCQ010000211.1:0-4194 GCA_044353065.1 Flavobacteriales bacterium
TGATGCATATGGATCCGATACGGCCTATCAAATTCAAATCATCTTCGACTTTTTGAATGAAAAGGAGTACAACAGTGAGAATGCATACAACATCTTCTCGAGATACTTCAAAGAACATATCGCGCTATTCACGGATGATATTATTGACCGCATTTTCCACTCGGCTAATCGCATCGCTGACAGCTTGAATGGCCGAAACAAATCGGAGCTTCGCGCACTTACGCGACTGCACATGCTGCTCGGAAAAGAAAGACAAATCGTTTAAACTGAAAATCAGATAGTATAACGGCCCGGAGTAACTTGTTGCTTCGGGCCTTATTACTTTATAGAACCTATCGCGTTTGATACTGAAGGTTCACGGTGATGCTGGCCGTTTTGTTTTTAGACGTTGTGTTGAAAGATCCGCCCCACGAATAATCATCTGAAGAATTTTGCCCAACAATTTGAATCACTCCCATATCAGCACTCTTTAATTCACCCAGCGACCCGCCTGCATTTTCAGCAATTTTTTGGGCGCGAATACTGGCATCCTTCGTAGCCTCCGCAATCATCTCAATCTTCAACTCAGCAAGTTTCGTATAATAATAGCTTGGTTTATTGGAATAAAACTCAATTCCAGAGTTAATCAATTCAGTAATGTTGCGAGAAACCTCCTCCACTTTTTCAACTTGCTCAGATTCTATTTGCACGTTCTGTTGCAAACGATATCCCTTAAATACTGAACTCAACTGATTCCCATTTTCATCGTAACGACTGTCGAATTGCTGCTCGATATCAATCGCTGAGAAGATAATTCCCTCCTGCGGAATCCCCTTTTCAGTGAGATAACTCTTAATTACTTCACGCGCAATATCCAGCTCTGAATAAGCTATTCGGAGATCCGTATTCATTTTGTGAAATGAACCACTCCATACAATAAGATCAGACGTAAAATCTTTACTCCCTAAACCGGTCACTGAAATTACATCACTCGATTCATTTCGATTCCTGTATGCATCGGCCAGCAAATACGCCGACAACACAACAGAAATTGCAATCGAAAAACCTATATACTTACTCATTTTACTCAACTTAGTCAGTTCTATTTCTTCACCACCTTCAATGTCTTGCGACTTTCAGGAGTATGAATGCACACGGTATAAATTCCGGACGCCCAGCCATCACAATCGAATCGCTGTTGATGTTGACCTGGGGTTACGCGAAACTTCGTTTCTTCGACTAACGCACCCAGGTAATTAAGCACTCTTACTTCAACATCCATCGATGCACTGCTGTTCGTATTCAGTATGAATGATTGCTCAAAGGGATTCGGAAATGCATCGACCACATTCAAACTAGTCACCGCCTCATCCACTGTAACAAGCGCCGCACCGGGAAGTACAATGTTGTCAATCCAGCAAGCATCCATTCCGGAGGTAACGATAAAATCTTTTTCATAGCGCCAACGCAGATTGTGACTGCCTGCAGTAAGCATATAGCTCACTTCCGTCCAATCATTCTCGCCACTCCAAGAGCCAACCTCCACATTATCCACAAAAAAAGTAAGAAAGTCATAATCAGCTTCTGTACTTGTTTTCAGTGCAAACGATAATTCAAACTGAGCCGGGCAACTCACCACCAAATCAAGATTTGTCACATCATTATTGCCGATATCTCCGCTTTGCATACTGTAAGAACCTTCGTAAGCATAAGAGCTTGTCACAAACCATGTGGCATCTCCATTCGAAACCCAATTATAGTTTTCATCGGTGCCTGTCTCCCAATCTTCCATTGCTTGATTCGCTATGAACACTTGGCTGCATTCGTTGCCATAGAATCCTGCAGAAATGGCAAGCATCATATCAAGCGCAATGGATCCTGTTGCTCCGGCAGCCATACTCACTTCAAACGAAACATTTTCTGTTTGACCCGGTTGCATATTTCCCAAATTCAAGATGGAATTTGTGATGGTAATCGCAGATGAAACCGAGGTTAATTCTGCAACCACATACAATCCGGTAGCTGCATGTCCGCTGTTTGAAACAAGAGCGGAAACCTGCACAGTCTCGCCTGCATCGATGCGCCCATTGTTGTTGCCCTGCGAGTCGTCAATTGTCCATGATTCGATGCAGTCGAACTGAGGTGCTTGGATGGTAACAGATAAATAATTTGTCCATGTGTTGCCACTAGCATCGGAATACGTCACTTCAAAAATCACCACTGATTGATCGGGTACGTAGCCGTTCAGATGAAATGAAAAAGCATTGGCGAACTCGGTCTGAGTACCCGCATTCAAAGTTCCCAAATCATGCGTTGCATCATCAATGACTACTGCGTCGTTGTTGCAAGTAATGGAAGCAGTAACACCCGTTGCATTCTCCACACCGATGTTTTCCGCCGTTAAGTCAATACCTAGTTGCTCACTATAGTCTGCCAATCCATTGCCGTTTCCGGTCGAATCATTCAAGCCGGCAAGACTTCCTACAACATAAGGACCTGCAGAAGGTGTAACGGTTATCGTTCCCTGGTAAGGAATGGTATTAAATGATGTAGCTGTTATCAAAATATTTCCGGGGCTTGTAACCGGATTGAAATTGAGAATAACCTGTCCGCCGCTGACAGTCTGTGCATCGAGAATTTCGCCATTCATCGTAGCACAGATAATCGCATCTTGTGTATTACAAAAAACATTCAGACTGGAAATCCCCATGCTGACACCGGTTGGATGTGACGCCACGAGTGCCGTGGGCATGGCTGTTCTTAGTTGAACCGAAGGATCAGCCATGAGAATCCAGGTGTCGGTCATTTCATCGCCGTCGGTTCCGTAGGAGTCGCTCATGCTTGCGCAACCGTGGTAGTGAATACTTCCGATAGTATGACGTGTTTCAACACTTCCGGCGTTTGCAATCAACTTATTCATTTCGTCTTGCGCTTCCATAGGTGGAGCCCAACTTTGATAGACCGAACTGAACGCGCCTCCGATACCTCCGGTCAGATTGGTCGTAGAAGGACTTTTAATCCATGCCTCGCCAAACGTATCGCCCGTATCGTCGTCATCGTCATAGTCACCGGTGCAACAACCCACAACAATGAAATAAGGATAGCGACCATTGTTCTGTAATTGGTTGATCTGCGTATTGGTGTAACTACCTGTAACAATGAGCGTATGTGCACCATGCCCGGTGTAGTTGATCAACGAGCAACCTGTCTCAATCACTTCTGTCAACGATGTGGAAGAAGGGCTACCGGATGCGTCAGCCGTCAGTCCACCACTCGGTGAGTTCGCCGTATGTCCACCATCGTACTTCTCCCATACCTCATCATAGGTAAAGCTCAGCAAATCTTCCTTGATTCCATTCTGATGTTGCCAATCGGCTTCATTGTCGTCGCCGATGCCATCACCTTCATTGGAACCGATGCCCATGGCTCGAGAAAACCAGTCGACTGCCGTGTTCGGATTTCTCTCGTATTCCAGTGTTTTCTGAATTAGTGCAGGCAGCTCGCTATCATCATGAACCAAAAAGTGCCCAACGAACAAGTCGGCATAGCTGTCGTTACCGGCAGTATAACCATAGCAAGCATCACAATAACCCTGACCACTTGAGTAATTCACCAACTGCACCGGAACTTGATCTTCATCTCCCACCAACACCAAATAGGTAAGCCCATTCGTTTCGTAAAACTCTTGAACAAATTGGCTGATGGCAGCAACCGAGTTGATTTGAGCTACATCAACAACTTCTACAGGAATTCCCTTTTCTTTCTTCCATTGAACCCACGGTTGCAACTCGTCCATGTATTGCGCATGCGATATGACGAGCATATTTCCCAACTCACCCACTTGCTCGTAGCGTGAGCTTTGGTTTGAATAATTTAAAAAATGTGCCTTGTACAATTCCTCCATGGGCAAGGTGGTTCGCTGAAGCACAGTGGCAGGCAAAGGATTAAACCCGGGTTGACCCGTTGGTGAGACTGTTACATCCAGCGAGCTGTAGAGTCGAAGTGTATGTGTAACCGGATTGTACTGCACCGGATAAAAATGAACGCTCTGGCCTCTGAACTGATGCTGGATGTATGGGCTTCCCAACGAAGCTAGCTTACCGGGGAAAAACTCATTCTGCGAATAGTAAAGACCTTCCTGATAAGGCACTGTTGCGGGATCGACCGTGCGCAATAAGTTTCCTTTTGACGGACGCATAAATACATCCTGGTATT
>JBILCQ010000212.1:0-4177 GCA_044353065.1 Flavobacteriales bacterium
CGATAACATTCTTTTCAGTTTGATTCGTTGATTTTCCTCCATATTTGCGCGATCAACTCAAATTTTATTCATCATGCTAACCAGTATTCTTCTTCTTTTCAGCGGGCTTTTCAGCTTGTCGACTGCCGCCGACACCACCGATAACGGAGAGTGGAAAGTTCTCGACCGTGGAACATATTCCATAAGCCACCCGGCGAATTGGACAGTTGATGTTAGCGGTAACTCAGGAATGGATTTCATTATTTCTTCTCCGTTCACCGATGAAGAAGACATTTATAATGACTTCATCAATCTGACGATTCTTCCTATGAAGGGTCTCCTCAAAACACTCGACAGCTATGCTCAGGAAGTGACCAAAGACATTCCGTTTTTTTATCAGAAGGCCATCATTCGCGAGAACAAAAAAGATAAGAAAGGCAACAGAGATTGTTACACGCTCACATACGCCGGTTTACTGAGCGAGTTCCCTCTTGCCTTCCGCCAATACATTTGGTTTGAAAATGAGACATCGTATACATTGACTTTTACCGCTGAACAGAAATCATTCGAAGAGTGGGACAAAATTGCCCTTCAGATTATGGATAGCTTTTCCTTTAAGAAATAACCCTTGAGCAAAAGCAGCGGAAAGGCATTTGACTTTGCCATTTTTCTTAGACTCTATAAAAGAGGCAAACCATACAGGTTGCCTTTTTTTCTGACCCTCATTCTGGTATTAACGCTTGCAGGTCTTGTATGGATACGGCCGGAGCAAATGCGAACTATCCTAGACGAGGCCGTTCCGCAAGGCAACAGCATACAAATTCAAAATCTTGTAATCGCGTTCATTGGTATGCTCTTGCTGGAGGCCATTCTTCAGTACGTGCAAACGCAATTGGCGAATAAGGTTGCTCAATCAATCACATTCGACTTGCGATCCGAAATTTTTGCTCATGTACTCAAGTTTAAATTGAGTTACTTCGACAAAACTCCGGTTGGACAGGTCGTTACACGAGTTATCTCGGATGTCGACGGGATAGCCGATGTTTTTTCAGCAGGCATACTCGACATTTTCCGAGACCTACTCAAGCTCGTTTTCATTGTTGGCTTTATGTTTTGGCTCGATTGGAAAATGACACTGATTGTTTTAATTCCAATCCCCATTCTCTTTTACGCTACCCGCCTATTTCAGCAGGCCGTTAAAAGCTCCTTTAACGATGTTCGTGACCAGGTAGCCCGCATCAATGTATTTATTCAAGAGCATGTAAGCGGTATGCAAATAGTACAGATTTTCAATCGCGAGGCAACCGAAAAAGAACGATTCAATACAATCAACAAGGAACACCGCGATGCGCACATACGAGGTATCTGGGCGTATTCCATTTTCTTTCCGGTGGTGGAACTATTGAGTGCCGGTAGTATTTCACTCATGATTTGGTGGGGCTTGCGCGACTCCTTAAATGGCTCCATGACACCTGGAATGCTACTCGAATTTTCAACATTCATTACGATGATGTACAGGCCTATTCGTCAAATGGCCGACAATTTCAATGTATTACAGATGGGCGTTGTGAATGCTGAGCGTGTTTTCAAATTGATCGACACCAACGCTGAACAAGTAGACACAGGCAAACAAGAAACAACCGACTTCGCGGGAGATATTGAGTTCAAAAACGTCACGTTCGAATACATCGAGAATCAGCCAGTTTTAAAAAATCTGAATTTGAATATTCCTTCCGGGAGCATGGTTGCACTGGTGGGTTCAACCGGTGCAGGAAAGAGCAGCATTGCGGGACTGCTCAATCGGTTTTACGATTTTGATCAGGGATCCGTCACCATTAATGGATACGACATTAAAGAGCTCAGTTTATCATCGCTTCGCAAACACGTAGCGCTTGTGAGCCAGGATGTTTTTCTTTTTAATGACACCATCCTCAATAACATTACGCTTCGCGATTCTTCTATACGTGAAGAGGATGTATTGCGAGCAAGTAAGGAAATTGGAGCTCATGATTTCATTGAACGATTGCCCGGAGGATATCAGTACAACGTGCGAGAAAGAGGAGGAATGCTGAGTGTTGGTCAACGACAACTCATCTCGTTTGTTCGCGCCTATGTGCGAAACCCAAACATACTTGTACTCGACGAAGCCACATCCAGCATTGATACAGAATCAGAGATATTGATTCAGCGAGCCACCGAGCGAATAACCAGCAACAGAACGAGCATTGTGATCGCCCACCGCCTTTCAACCGTGCAACGAGCCAATGTTATTTATGTGGTTGAAAAGGGTGAAATTGCTGAGTCAGGAAGTCACCAGGAGTTGATCAAACAAGACGGAATCTATAAGCGCTTGTTTGAACTACAGTTTCAGTAAAACGACATTCTATTTCTTCACAAAAGGGATGGTATACTCACCATACTCCGTTCTAATTCTCCAGAAATAAGACCCTTGTGAGAATGGAAAATCGGTAATCACCACACGTTGCATTGCCTTCGTGTAATGGCTGCTTCCCACCGTGTAGACTATTTTTCCTTGAACATCCAGAACATCGATTTGCACCATACCATCGGATTCATGGAAAAACGAAATGACCGTGTAATCAGAAACGGGATTCGGATAACACATGCCCGACATGCTCGACTCGTTCTCTTCATTCACCGTTAACGGAACAGAAAAACCAATCAGACGAACGGTGTTGTTTCCGCTGTTGGGTATGATGAGTGTGTCGATTTCTTCTGCGTAAGCGATATCAGCCGGATTATTCAAGCCGCCCGGGATTGTAATTACCTCGCTCACCGTAAAACTCGAATTGTATTTTGTGATTCGCTGGGGTGACCATGAAGCCAAATAATAGTTTCCATAGTTATCATTGTCAATGCCATCAATACTGTTCAACGAAGCGTTGGCTATCAAAGGCGTCATGCTGTACGTATCCAAGGAAACTGCAGTGATATCGGAAGATGTGCCGTTCCATGCGACAAATACGAGTCGGTTGTTTTCAGCGTCATAACAAATGCCGTTTGGTATAATCACCGTATTTGCGACAACTGTTTGGTAAGTGGGATTCAACACATCCGAAAAATCAATCTCAATAATTTTCTTGGTAGAGAAGTCGGTAACCCATACGCGCCCTTCATTGTCGCTTGCCATACCATTCAGGAAACCAGCGCCACTAATTAGGACAGATGACAAAAGAGCATCAGTTGATAAGTCATAAGCATATACATAGTCACCACTAATGGTGTACAACGTGCTTCCGACAACTTCCATTCCGTGGCTTGCTTCAGGAACTCCATTTCCTATTTGACCAACGGATGCGCCCGAGGAGTTTACTTCAATGATATTATTACCGTTGCTGACTAGGAAACGGTGGTTTACCGCATCAAACTCCGCAGATTCAATAGAAGAGAGTGACTGGGCAAAGAGAATCGAGCCGGTCAACAAAATCGAGGTAAAAAGTAAAAGTGTTTTCATACGTCAATAATAGAGTGCAAATATCTGTGTACCGCAAGAAAATCCGCGGCGTTGACATACATTCTTTCACTAACTTCCAAACCGCAAATTGATAAGTGCTTTCGTCGAACGACATGAAACATTCATTCATTATCCTGCTCATCGCATTAGCTTCACAAGCGTTAAGTCAGAACACGCCCATGATTGTGATCAATGAATTGAACTGTGATAATCCCGGAGGTCCTGACAATGCAGAATTCATAGAATTATTCGGAGCCCCCAACACAGCACTCGACAGTCTCGTACTGGTTTTTTTCGAAGGCGATATTGACCAAAGTTATCTGGCAATCGATCTTGATGGATACTCGCTTGACTCGGACGGATTTTTCGTCGCGGGAAGTGCAGGCACCGCAAACGTTGATTACGTTCTCCCGAATGCAATCATTTCGAATGGACCCGATGCCATTGCACTATATGAAGGCGATGCATCCGATTTTCCAAACGGCACAACACCTCACGTTAACCAGTTGCTCGATGCGGTGGTTTATGAAACTTCGGACACTGAAGACAGCACACTCATTCAGCTTCTTGGGCTCTATGATATCGTGCCGAATTACTTTCAGCTCGATGAAACATTTCAGCCCTCGCTTCCCGATTATTCGCTCTCTCGCATACCCGACGGTGGTTTGCCATTTACCATTAGCAACTTCATATTGCGGTCTCTTACACCAGGCACACGCAATC
>JBILCQ010000213.1:0-4173 GCA_044353065.1 Flavobacteriales bacterium
ATGTAAGGTGGAGGATTATAGGATTGTAGGAAGAAAGGATTGTAGGGTTTTGACTAAGCACAGCCACCGCACCACTCGCCATTCGTCACTCGTCACTCGCCACTCGCCACTTGCCATTCACTCCGGCTCCCAAAACACCCGCTCAAACTCCACGACCTTATCATTCACTACGCGCACGCCCTCGGATTCGAGCAACTCTTGCATTTGCATCGGATAGGCAAACATCATCTTGCCAGTGAGCATGCCTTGTCGATTGACGACGCGGTGCGCGGGAATATCGGGCTGCGTGTGCGAGGCATTCATGGCCCAGCCCACCATGCGCGAACTGCGCGCGGCGCCGAGGTATTTAGCGATGGCGCCATAGGTGGTTACACGGCCGGGCGGAATGAGGCGCACCACATCATAAACATCGTTGAAGAAATTGGAATCGGTCATGACACCAAACGGATGCGTACATACTTGGTCTTGCGTCCTTCATCGAGCCACATCTGTTCGTAGTAGGTTCTGAAGTTCAACACCTGCTGCCAGTAGTCATCTTGTGTTTGCATGAAGTCGCCGTAGATATCGAACGAATGTACTTCAATGGCATATCGCGGGTCGTTGCCAAATTCCGACAATGCCATTTCATACACCCCCGGATTATCGTGCTTGATATGGATGCAGCCACCCACTTTCAAAAACGATCGGTACTTCTCGGCATAATACTTCGAAGTGATGCGGCGAACGCCCACTTTATCTTGCGGTTGCGGATCACTGAAGGTGAGCCATATTTCATCGACTTCATCCTTCGCAAAAAATGACTCGATGAACTCCACGCGCGTGCGCAGAAAGCACACGTTGGTCAATCCCTCTTCCAGTGCCTCTTTCGCACCCTTGTGAAAGCGATGCCCCTTCACATCCACTCCCAGAAAATTCATATTCGGATGCAAACGCGCCAAACCCACGGTGTACTCTCCCTTACCACAACCGAGCTCAAGCACCAACGGGTTTTGGTTTCTAAACGCAGCACCGTGCCACTCGCCTTTCATGAAGGTCTTCCCTTGCTTGATAATCGGCAAGAGCTCCGGCTCATATACATGCGGAAAGGTTTTGTTCTCCGCCCATTTTTTGAGTTTGTCTTTTCCCATAAATTCGGTGAGGACCAATTACGAAAGCCAGAAGTAGGATTGTAGGATTGTAGGATTATAGGATTGTAGAGAGTTATGAACGGATGTAAAAGCGCCATTCGCCACTCGCCACTCGTCACTCGTCACTCGTCACTCGCCACTAATCACTCCTTCGTCGCAAACTTCTCCACCACCTCCTGCGTCACACCCGTGATGCTGAATCCGCCATCGTGGAAGAGGTTCTGCATCGTAACGTAACGCGTGAGGTCGCTGAACATAGCCACGCAATAATCTGCGCATGCGTTGGCATCGGCGTTGCCCAGCGGCGACATCGCTTCAGAGTAATTGATGAAACCATCGAAGCCCTTCACACCGCTACCGGCTGTGGTTACTGTCGGCGACTGTGAAATGGTGTTGATGCGCACTTTCTTGGCAGTGCCGTAGTGATATCCGAAGCTGCGCGCAATGCTTTCGAGCAAGCTCTTGGCATCGGCCATATCGTTGTAATCAGGGAATATGCGCTGCGCAGCGATGTAGGTCAAGGCCACTACAGAACCCCAATCGTTGATGGCGTCCTTCTTCCATGCCGTTGCCAGCATCTTGTGCAAACTGGTGGCGCTTACATCGAGTGTTTGCTTGTACCACTCGTAGTTCACCTCGGTGTAGTGCTTTCCCTTGCGCACGTTGGGACTCATGCCGATACTGTGCAAAATGAAATCGGCTTTACCGCCGAAGTGCTCCATACTCTTGGTGAAGAGGTTGTCGAGGTCTTCCATGTTGGTGGCATCGGCTGCGATGATGGGTGCGTTGCCAATCTTGGCCGATAGCTCATTGATCTCGCCCATGCGCATCGCGATGGGAGCATTGGTGAGCACGATTTCAGCGCCTTGTTCGTAGGCCTTCTCGGCTACTTTCCAGGCAATCGACATATTGTTGAGCGCACCACTGATGATGCCCTTCTTTCCTTTGAGTAATTGGTTTGACATTCGGTTAAGAGTATGGTCGCAAATCTAATCGGATTTGGTAAAACGAAAACGCTGACTAATCAACACGGCTGCTAACGGAATTCGCGGCAATCCACCCGGTTGTCCACGCAGCCTGAAAATTGAAACCACCGGTAATGGCGTCGATGTTCAGCACTTCGCCTGCGAAGTACAGACCTGGAAACAACTTGCTCTCCATCGTTTTGAAATCGACTTCTTTCAACTCCACACCACCTGCCGTTACGAATTCATCCTTAAATGTGCTCTTACCCTTGACATGGAAATAGCATGCGCAAATGGCTTCGGCAATCTTCTCAAGTTGCTTGTTGGAAACATCGGCCCATTTCAAGCGGTCGATGCCTTCTATATAACTCAACAGCGAAACCCACAAGCGGTGGGGAACCTTCGCTGCGCTGAATGCCAACACCTGATTGCGGTGATGTTCGGCCTTCCATTCTTTTAAAAACTCAATATAAGATTCACGGGTAAATCGATCATCCCAGTTTACACGAATTTGAAAGTCGTACTTCACATCGGCCAGCTCGCGCGCGGCCCATGCCGAAAGACTAAGTATACCCGGTCCGCTCAATCCCCAGTGCGTCACCAGCACGGGGCCATCGGCTTCGAACTTGGTGCCTTCAATGCGCACATCACAATTCGGCGCCGAAACGCCCGCCAATCCTTCTATGCGTGGGTCTTGTATATTAAACGTAAACAACGAAGGCACAGGCTCCACGATGGAATGTCCGAGCGAAGCCAACTGCTCGTGCATACTGCCTGCACTGCCCGTGGCAATGAGCAAGGCATCAGCTTGCAACGTTGGCTGATCCAACAATTCAACAACCCATTTTTCACCTTCTCTAAAAAAGCGCTTCACATGGGTGCCTGTTCTCACGCGCACTCCTACTCTATTCGCTTCATTCAGAAAACAATCGATGATGGATTGCGATTTATCTGACACGGGAAATACGCGACCGTCGTCTTCCGTCTTCAATGACACGCCGCGTTGCTCAAGCCAATCAAACATATCGCCCGGTTGAAACACATGGAAGGGCCCGAGGAGTTCTTTGGCGCCACGCGGATAATTCTTCACCAGTTGCTTGGGTTCGAAGCAACCGTGGGTCACGTTACAACGTCCGCCACCACTCACCTTTACCTTGGCAAGCAGGTGCTGCGACTTCTCGATGATGGTCACGTCCAAATCATCATTCGCTGCAGCTGCATTGATTGCTGCAAAGAATCCTGCAGCGCCGCCACCGATGACCACAAGCGAACGTTTCATGCGGCGAAGATAACATGCGTAATTTGCCCCCGCATGAAACGCATTGGTCTTCTTTCCGACACCCACGGCTGGCTCGACGAAGCTGTGTTCCGTCATTTTGCCGATTGCGACGAGGTATGGCATGCAGGCGACATCGGCGAAGAGTCGGTGATCGACGCACTGGAAGCCTTCAAGCCCACGCGCATTGTTTTTGGTAACATCGACAGCACACAGATTCGCAAGCGCACGCATGAACATCTGCGGTTCACCTGCGAAGGTCTCGACGTTTGGATCACGCACATTGGTGGACGGCCGGGCAATTATGCAACACCCGTTCGCGCTGAGTTAAAAGCCAATCCACCGGGACTATTTATCTGCGGGCATTCGCACATCTGCATGGTGCAATTCGATAAAACACACAACATGATTTACATGAATCCGGGAGCCGCCGGCAAGCATGGCTTCCATCATGTGCGCACGATGCTTCGGTTTGAAATTGACGCGGGCAAAGTGCAGAAAGCGGAGGTGATTGAATTGGGGAAGCGGGGGTCTTAAGCTTCTCCCCTAGCCCCTCTCTAGAGGAGAGAGGAACGCCCTTCGCGCGGTTATTGGGAGTTTCAAAAGCGAATGAATTGTGTCTTAATTACTATCTCTCACGAGAAGGTTCTCCCCTGGAGAGGGGCCGGGGGTGAGGCAAAAAATTCTACCCCAAAAACGGATAGCGATAATCCACCGGTGGCACAAACGTCTCTTTGATGGTGCGCGGCGAAACCCAGCGCAGCAAGTTGAGGTAGCTTCCGGCTTTGTCGTTGGTACCGCTGGC
>JBILCQ010000214.1:0-4158 GCA_044353065.1 Flavobacteriales bacterium
AACGAAAAGTGCATCATTCCTCTGAAACCGGCAGCTTCACAAAGAAAGATGCGCCCTTGTTTTCTCGACTTCGATAGAAGACCTGTCCGTTGTTTTGCTCCACAATCGTTTTCACCATTGCTAGTCCGAGTCCTGTTCCGGTCGATTTAGTGGTGAAGTTGGGAACGAAAATGTGTTTTCGGTTTTTCTCGGAAATCCCGATTCCGTTATCATTGATGCGGATGATGCGGTAGTTCCTTTCACAACGCAACGTCACATGTACTCTTCCTGCACGCCCCGCCGGAATGGCTTGAATGGCATTGGTGATGAGATTGTTCAATACGCGAATCATTTGATCCTTGTCGATTAAAGCGCTGCAACTCGATTCGCCACTGAACTGAAACGTTATCAGAGTGCTTTCTTTATCCGCATAGAGCGCAATAACTTTCTCAAGCAACTCACGCAAGTTTGTTTGAGCAAAAACCGGCTTGGGCATTTTTGCAAAATGTGAAAACTCATTCGCTATGCGTGTTAATGCGTCAATTTGCTCAATCATACTTTCGCTGAACGCTTTCAACCTTTCATCAAAACCTTCGGGATTTTCTTTCCATGTTCTTACCAGCTGTTGCATGCGAAGCTTCATGGGTGTGAGCGGATTTTTTATTTCATGCGCCACCTGCTGAGCCATTTCTCGCCATGCACTTTCGCGCTCGTTCTGCGCAAGTTTCAAAGCGCTCGATTCAAGCTGTGCCAACATTCGATTGTACTCATTCACCAATTCTCCAACTTCATCTCTCCCCTGCCATTCAATGGGTTCGTTGTATTGCCCGAGTTTTGTTTTTCGAAAACGCCGTGTAATGATGTCGAGCGGACGTGTTATGTTCTTGGAAAGTAAGAACGCCAGCATGGCAGCGAGAACAAATAAAATGATATAGCCCGTGCTTATTTCTCGCAAGAATGATTTCAACTCACTAATGCGGTCGTATGATTTTTCATACACAACATTCGCAATGAGCATGGGTTTGCCCTCGGCATCATTGAAATACCAGTAAGCCAGCGTGTAGTTGCCCTTGCCAAAGTTTCTATCGACATATGCACGCTCGTTGCCGGTAGAAAGCTGCTTAAGTATCGAATAGTTGACTGTTTCCGGAACATCGAGTGTGTCCATTTCCACAAAGTTGGACGATATAAGGTAGTAGCCCTTCAAGTCGAACAGCGCGATGAAGACATCGTGCACATCGCTGAGCTCGCACACCTTGTCATTGAAAACAGAAACAACCGAATCTGCGGGAATGTGTCCGCCGTTCTGAATAACAAAGTACTCCATGGATGCCCGAATGGCTTGCTCCTTATCCAGAAAATGGCGCTCGTTGTCCTGGTCGTTGTGCTCGTATTGATCGTAAATGGTAAGCGTAAACGTCACTCCAAAAGAGATCATCACCATGGCGAGCATGGAGAGATAGATTTTCGTTCGAAGTGAGGCGCGCATAAGTTGAATCGCTCAAAGATTAAACCACGACGTTCACAATGCGCTTGGGCACTACGATTATTTTCTTGATTTCTTTTCCTTCCAGGTAACGGGCCGTTTGTTCATTGGCGCGCACCGCTGCTTCCACCTCTGCACCCGAAAGTTCGATCGGCAAAGGCAGGAAGTAACGTGTCTTTCCATTGAATGAAACAGGATAGTCGAATGAGTCATCCTTCATTTTAGACTCATCAAACGCCGGCCAGGTCGCTTGTGTTATTGAATGTTCATTTCCCAATTTTTCCCATAGCTCTTCCGCGATATGAGGAGAGAATGGAGAAAGGAGAATGAGGAGCGGCTCAAGGATTTCTCGCTTGTTGCATTTCAAATCTTGCAATTCGTTCACGCAAATCATGAAGCCACTTACACACGTATTCCAGGAATAGCGATCAAGATCTTCTGTTATTTTTTTAATGGTCTTGTGAAGTGTCTTGAGCTCATCCTTCGACGCTGGCTCGTTGCTTAGTTGGAGATTGTTGTCTTGATCATGGAACAGACGCCACAGCTTGCGCAAAAAGTTATGGACTCCGCTGATGCTCTTGGTGTCCCAGGGTTTGCTCTGTTCGACAGGACCCAAAAACATTTCATAAAGTCGGAGTGTGTCAGCTCCATATTTCTCACACAACTCATCGGGATTGTCGACGTTAAACCAACGCTTCGACATTTTATCGATGGCCCATGTGCACGTGTACTGACCCTTGTCGTTAAGTATGAATTCAGCATTGGCATATTCGGGCAACCACTTTTTGAACGCCTCTGTATCGAGCACATCGTTGTCGACAATGTGAATGTCGACATAGAGTTGTTGCGTCTCGTATTGATCCTTGAGTTCCGAAGTAACAAACGTGTTGGTACCCATGATGCGGTACACGTGATTGCTTCTCCCGAGAATCATTCCCTGGTTAATCATTTTTTTAAATGGCTCATCAAAACCGATGTATCCAAGATCAAAAAGAATTTTGGTCCAGAAGCGTGAGTAGAGAAGGTGGCCTGTAGCGTGCTCTGCACCGCCCATATATAAGTCGACCTGATTCCAATAGTCGATTTTACTTCGATCTGCAAATGCATTCGAATTGTTCGGATCCATGTAGCGCAAGAAGTACCAAGAGGAGCCGGCCCAGCCGGGCATGGTGTTGTAGTCGAAGCGTAATTGCCTCACCCCCGACCCCTCTCCAGAGGAGAGGGGAGAATCACGCTCTTCTGAAATTTTGAGTTGAAGATTTTCATAGATTGCTTTGAGTACCGACTTTAAGTCGTGAATGACTTCTTCATTCGTAAAACGGATGAGGCGATATCCGAAGAATCCGAGATAAACTGTTCTTACCTCGTCGTATTCCTTTTGCTCTGCATCGTTATGATAACCGCCATCTAATTCAATTACTAGTTTTTCTCGCAGACAAACAAAGTCAACAATGAATTCTCCGATAGTGTGTTGTCGTCGAAAGTTTACTCCTAGCTTCTTATTGCGCAGATTTTGCCACATGATATCCTCCGCCTCGGTAGGATTTTTCCGATTGTTTCGACCAAATTCCTTGAACTTGGACCAGGTAGCTTTGTGAGCGGTTTGCCAATGACGAACTTTATCCTCAATGCCTTCTGGTGATTCTACGGAAGGGGCGCTCCCCTCTCCCCTGGAGAGGGGTTGGGGGTGAGGCATGTAAGCCCAATCGACCGCCCTTGCCAACGGCGGTTCACCACTCTCCGTAGGCAAGTACTTATCTACCTCGGGAAGTTCAACCGGCAATTCATCGTCGGTAATGAGACGTGGAATTTCTCCATCGTAATACACCGGAAACGGTTCGCCCCAATAACGCTGTCGGCTGAACACCGCATCGCGCATGCGGTAATTGATTTTGCCTTTTCCAACGCCGAGCTTCTCAAGCTCTGCAATGATGATAGGCATCACGGTTTTGTAGCTCAGACCGTCGAGCATTTGAGAATTGGCAAGAATAGCTTCCTTCGATGCCTCCGCTTTTTCGCTGATATCAGCATCGCGGAAGATATTCGGAATCGCCAATGCGAATTTCTTCGCAAAATCGTAGTCGCGCTGATCGCCGCATGGAACGGCCATCACAGCGCCGGTGCCATAGCCCGCCAACACATAGTCGCCAATCCACACCGGAATTTTTTCGCCGGTAAACGGATGAATTACATGTGCTCCGGTGAATTGTCCGCTGATATTTTTGACTTCGCTCTGACGATCGCGTTCGGTTTTTAGTTTGGCGGCATCGATGTATGCGTTTACTGCATCACGATAATCATCGGTAGTAATGGTCGGAACCAACTCATGCTCGGGCGCCAACGTCATGAAAGAAACTCCGAAAATGGTATCGGGTCGTGTAGTGAACACTTCGATGTGTCCGTCGTGACCATCGAGTGCAAATTGTACGGAAGCACCCTCGCTGCGGCCAATCCAGTTGCGCTGCACTTCTTTGATGCTTTCATTCCAGTCGACGGTATCGAGTCCTTGCAGCAATCGCTCAGCGTATGCACTGATGCGCATGCTCCACTGACGCATTTTCTTTTGCTCAACGGGATGACCACCGCGCTCGCTCACACCATCTTTTATTTCGTCGTTGGCGAGCACGGTTCCGAGTGCCGGACACCAGTTCACCACAGAGTCGGCGAGGTAGGCCAAACGGAAATGCATGAGC
>JBILCQ010000215.1:0-4155 GCA_044353065.1 Flavobacteriales bacterium
GCGGCGTATGGGTTTGATGGAATGGATGATTACATCGAATGTGGAAATAGTGAGGTTCTGAACTTCAATGACAATTTCACTTTGTCATGTTGGTCAAAGACAACTGTGAATTATTCCAATTGCGGCATAATGGGAAGATGGAATAATCCAGCTCCAAATAATGAGCATTATTTACTTTATTTCAGTTCAAATCGAGTGTCAAGCAGTGTAGGATTACCAAATACATATGCTGAATATGACTTCAATTATGCTGATAACCAATGGCATCATTATATAGTGCTGTTTTCAGATAACAATTTACAACTTTATGTTGATGGAACTCTAGTTGCGGAAACTCCCTTTTCAGGAACTTTGAATAGCACTAGCCAGTTATTTACGATTGGTGCATACAGTTTTGATCCATCGAGTTTTATTAGTAATAATCATTGGAATGGTCAGATTGATGATTTATCAGCCTGGAACCGCGCCCTCACACCCGAAGAAGTGCAAGAGCTCTACACCCTCGAGGCGTGCACGTTTGCGATTTATGATACCGTCTATACCTATGAGACGATTTACGACACGGTAACCACGTATATAACCGTAACCGATACGCTCCTCATTGACATCACCTTCACGGGCTTTGAAGGGCAACCCAGTTGGTTGAACACGGTGACCGTATTCCCCAACCCGGCGAGCGATCACATCACCATCGACTACGGTAACTTCGCGCTCATGGCGGGTTACAACACCATCATCACCAATGCGGCTGGTGCAACCGTTTACTCAAGCGCGGTCAACAGTCAGCAGGTCGAGGTCGACATCAACGCCTGGGGTGCTATGGGCGTGTACTACATGAGCATCTATGATGTGAATGGTGCGTTGGTGGCGGTGCGGCATATTGTGCTGGAGTAGGATGTTAGGATTATAGGATTGTAGGATTATAGGGGGCGCGTTGGGTGCCCCTTTTGTTTGCCCCCTTCGGCTACGCTCGGCCAACGCGGGCGTGCGGCCGAGCACCGTCGAGGCCCGCTAATCCCAAAAAGTCACCGCCTGCCGTCCTTCGTACTTTGTAATTAGTACTTACCCCTTCGGTAGTCGAGCGCCTTTGCGGTTCATCAAAATCCTCCGAAAAAAGAAGTAAATTCGCGCCCATGACCAGCATCCTCACCCTCAGCGAATTCATCATGGAACGCCAGGCGGATTTTCCCTACGCCTCGGGCGATTTGTCGCGCCTGTTGGCCGATATCGGTATTGCCGCCAAGATTGTAAACCACAAGGTGAACAAGGCGGGGTTGCAGGACATTCTCGGCGCTATGGAAAGCACCAATGTGCAGGGTGAAACGCAGATGAAGCTCGATGTGTTTGCCGATAATGCGCTGCTCAACGCGGTGCGTTGGGGCGGACAAGTCTGCGGCGCTGCCAGTGAAGAAAACGAAAAGTACTTCACCTTCGAATCGGAAATTTGTAAGAAGTCGAAATACGTCATCTTGTTCGATCCGCTCGATGGTTCGTCCAACATCGATGTGAATGTTTCTATAGGAACCATCTTCAGTGTGTTTCGCAGAAAAAGCAGCGTGGGTGATTTGGCCAATGTGAACGACTTTCTGCAAAAGGGAAGCGAGCAAGTGGCTGCGGGTTATGTCATCTACGGCTCAAGCACCATGCTCGTGTACACAACCGGACACGGAGTTAACGGATTCACGCTCGAGCCCAGCATCGGTGAGTTTTGTTTGTCGCACGAGAACATGCGCATACCGGATGATGGCACTATCTATAGCATCAACGAAGGGAATCTCATGTCGTGCAGCCCAGGCGTGCAAGCCTATGTGAACTGGTGCAAGCAAACGGATAAGAAAACGCACCGCCCCTACAGCGCGCGTTACATCGGTTCGCTGGTGGCAGACTTTCACCGCAACTTAATCAAGGGCGGTATTTACATGTATCCCGGCACAGTCAAGAACCAAGAAGGAAAATTGCGTTTGCAGTATGAAAGCAATCCGCTTGCGTTCATCGTGGAGCAGGCCGGTGGCAAGGCATCCGACGGCCGAGGCCGCATCATGGATATTCAGCCCTCATCGCTGCATCAGCGCGCGCCGTTATTCATTGGAAGTAAAAACATGGTGGAGTTGGTAGAGCGGTTGATAGCAGAGGAAAACAACTAGGAATATGTCTGACAGCCTCGTCATCATACCAACCTACAACGAAAAGGAAAACGTGGAGCGCATGCTTCGCACGGTGTTCGCCTTGCCTAAAGTGTTCCATGTACTCATTGTAGATGATGGTTCGCCTGATGGCACGGCGCACATCGTGAAGGGTTTGCAAGCTGAATTTTCAGACAAACTTCACATACTGGAAAGAAAGGGAAAACTGGGATTGGGCACTGCTTACATCGCAGGTTTTAAATGGGCATTGGAACGCAAGTATGAATTCATCTTCGAGATGGACTGCGACTTCTCACACAATCCAAAAGACCTCATGCGTCTATATGACGGATGTGTGCAGCAGGGCGGAGATATGTCGGTAGGTTCGCGCTATGTGAAGGGCGGTGGTGTTCAGAATTGGCCGATGAGAAGGTTAGCCATGAGTTTTGGAGCATCGATGTATGTGAATGCCATCTTATGGTTGGGCGTGCGCGACAGTACCGCCGGATTTGTGTGTTACAGAAGAAAGGTACTTGAGACGATTGATCTGGACAGCATTCAATTTATTGGTTACGCCTTTCAAATCGAAATGAAATACAATGCCCACCGGTTGGGCTTTAGAATAGTGGAGGTGCCCATTACGTTTATTGATCGTGAACTGGGTACGAGTAAAATGAGTATGAATATATTCAATGAAGCAGTCCTGGGCGTGCTGAAAATGCGCTTCAGAAGGGTTTCACGCAAGAACAAAAAGTAGTCATGAAAACAACGCTCATTCGCAACGTGTCGGTGGTAAACGAAGAAACCATTCGCACCTGCGACGTTCTCATTCAAGGAGCGGTTATTTCCAAGGTAGCCGATGCAGGTAGTTTGAACATCGACGCCGATGAAGTGGTCGATGGTACAGGCAAGTATTTGCTGCCCGGACTCATCGATGATCAAGTGCATTTCCGTGAGCCCGGCCTCACTCACAAGGGCGATTTGTATACCGAGTCGCGCGCGGCTGTTGCCGGTGGCATCACGTCGTATATGGAGATGCCCAATACTTCTCCGCCTGCTACTACTATCGAATTGCTCGAGCAGAAGTATACCCGCGCGTCGGAAGTGTCGCTGGCGAATTACTCCTTCTTCATGGGGACGTCGAATGATAATTTGCACGAACTCTTGCAGGTGGATCCCAAAACCGTTTGTGGTGTAAAGATTTTCCTGGGCAGCAGCACGGGCGATATGCTGGTGGAAAGCTGCGGCATTCTCAACATGATTTTCGCTCAAGTGAAAACGCTTGTTGCGCTTCACTGTGAAGTGGATCCCATGATCAAGGCCAACCTCGAGCGATACAAAGCCAAGTATGGCGACGATGTTCCTGTGACAGCGCATCACCTTATTCGCGATGAAGCGGCTTGTTATGCGTCATCTTCGGCAGCGATAGAAATGGCGAAACGACACGGCACTCGATTGCACATTCTGCACATCAGCACAGCGAAGGAATTGGATTTATTCCGCAATGATATTCCGCTGAAGGAAAAGCAAATTACAGCTGAGGTGTGTACGCACCATTTGTGGTTTACCAACGACGATTACGCAACGAAGGGAAACTACATCAAGTGGAACCCGGCGGTAAAAACCCGTGCCGACCGCGATGCCATTCGCGAAGCGGTAAACGATGATCGCATCGATGTACTGGCTACCGATCATGCGCCACATACCATCGAAGAAAAGGAGCAGTCATATTTGAAAGCGCCCAGCGGCGGGCCATTGGTGCAGCATGCATTGGTGGCGCTGTTGGAGCTCTACCACCAAGGTGTTTTTTCACTCGAGAAAATTGTGCGCAAATCGTCGCACAACGTGGCCGATATGTTCGCCATCGACAAACGCGGATTTATTCGCGAAGGATATTATGCCGATCTGGTTTTAGTTGATTTGAACGCGCCGTGGACGGTGAGCAAAGACAACCTGCTCTATAAATGCGGTTGGTCGCCGTTTGAAGGACAAACCTTCCAAAGCAAAGTGCTTACGACATGGGTGAATGGAT
>JBILCQ010000028.1:0-13916 GCA_044353065.1 Flavobacteriales bacterium
GGTTGAGCAGCCATCGGCCTCGGAGTAACCTACATAAAATGGTTGGTCATCTACGATAATGCCGGTATTTGCGCCAACACCGGTAATTATTCCGTCGATATCAACACTGGGCGCTGAGCAGTTGAAATTGCGGTATAGCTCACAATCGTCACTCACTGCTACCGTAAAGGAAATTTCACCCAATACTTGGTTGGGGTTCGCCGGCACAGGCAGCGTTCCAAAGTCCCAAACCAGTGTGCCATTTGCTCCCAAGCTAAGATCTACATAAGGAGTGCTTGAAGAAGAGGCGGGAGGGTAAACTGAAGTCGAACTTCCCAGATAACCAACTGCTGCGTAGGGGAGAGGAATTTCAATACGCGTGTTATTAACTGGCTCATTTCCTTTGTTACGAATTTCAACCTTGTATTGTATTTGGTCACCCGGTAATACGGTAAGGTCGGTTGATGAAGTAGGTATGCCATTTACCGATAGGGTAGAAAGGAAGCCTTCGATTTCAGGTTCGTATGCATCCACCGCCATACAAATGGAGTAGATAATATATGTGTCTTGAGTTGAGCTGTATCTAAACTTCGTACTCGTTTGCCCATTGGCAATAACCGAGTTGGACGGGTTGGGAATGGTGAACATGCTCACGTCCATTCCTGTATTGTTCAACAGATTTGGATTGCGAGCGTTGCCGCCGGTATAAATGGAGCTGTTGAAGAAGTTTGTGCTGGCGTTGCTTCCATGGCTAAGTACTTCCCAATTGGACGAGTTGAGTTTTTGTATTTCGAATTGATCGCCAGTGATGGTAACATCACCCTCACCGGCAATCATACCCAATTTAGTATTTACAGCGCCTGCTAAGGCAGAGTTAAATCCGGATACCGGTAACTCCCATTGAGCTGTTCCTCCAATCACGTATGCATAACCGTCGAAGATGGTGACGTCGCGCTTTTTCATGAGTGCGTTTTCATAAACGACCACCAAGCCCCAGCCTCCATAGTAGCCAGCCGATCCGCCGTTGCCCGTTGTAAGAGCCATGTCGGCAGCCCAATACTCGCCTAGTCCGCAGGCCTGAACCTGAGAGGTAACCTCAGCAAAGGCTGCATACATATTGTCGTCGCCGGGGTAACGAATGTTTGATGAAGTAGCGGTGTAAGAGGTGTATGCCGCTTGTCCCGGACCGCGAAATTTGATGGAGCGTTTCTGCAATTCAGTTGGGCTGCCATCCGTTCGTGCCGACCAATACAGCCCGGCAAAAAGAATGTTGCTGCAACTAGGCGTTGCTCCATTTTCCGAAGAAAAGGACAGGGTGGACGAAGAAGAATTGTTCGTTGTTCCCACGCCATCGGTATCAACTTTAATCATGATCTGATTGCTGTTGAGGCCTGTAGTGCTGTAATTCTGAAGCGTCATGTTGGTGTTGCCAATCATGGTGAAATCGCCATTTATACTATAGATAGTTTGCGTGGGCGAAAAGGCGGACGTGCGTTGCGTGAAGGGAACGCGAACTTGTGCGTTCGCATATACAAATCCCAACATCATCGCTGAGAAGACCACGACGAGGCGCGCAAAATTTTGTAATGTGTGTTTCATGGTTGGTACTGGTTAGTGTTATTCGGGAATGGAAATAGCGAAGTAGCTTTGAACACCGGTTGGAAGCCCATTCAGCGGTATCGCTGCAACTTCAGATGCCGATGCGTTTACTGAGCAGAGAACAACCACGTAGGCTAAGCTTTGCAATTCAGTTAATTCACTGGTGTCGTAGTTCGCAAACACATCGGGTGCTTGTTCAATGCGAATGATGACGGTTGAAACACCATCCAAAGAGGAATCAGTGAGGTTTATTCCAACCAAATCGGCAGCTTTTACGTCGATGACTTGTGCGCTGCCTTCACCAACAATGTCTAGTTGTCCTTCCCGGATGTAAGCGGTAGTTTGAAGGCCATACACCAAATCCGATAGCGTGTTGTTTCCATCGGCAATGGCTGCGTTCAGATCAACGTGGTTTTGAGAGTTGCTGAGGGTTGAAAAAAGAGTAAGGCACGTAATCACCAACGACCGAAGAAGCCATCGGTTGCGTTGCGCCCGAAATGAAGAAATTGAAAGTTGTTTTTTCATGATGTTTTTTTTTAAAAAATGAATAGGTAAATTGAGTTGTTTGAAAAACAAGTGATAATGCAAAGCATGAAGTCTTCAACGCTTCCATTGAGGCTTAGAATTATCGAAATGTTTTTTGGCGAAACTCTAGTTTCAGTTAATCGAAACTCTTGATTAACATCACGATTGTTGCTGTTTATTGCCGAAGTCTGCAGCGACATTTATTCTTGACACCCGGCGTATCGTCGAAGGTCTTTTCAGTAATGTGTCTTGGCGAATGAGAAGTGGGGTATGCTCTTATATCCCACATGCGGGGACTACAACTTTCTTGCAAACAGGAATAAAAAAAGCCCGCCAAAGGCGGGCTTGTAGAGTGCCTTGCAATTTTATTTCATCTGCGCATCCACCACCGCAATTCGAACCATGTTCAGAATCTCGCGCACACTGCACCCCATTTGTAGAATGTGGTAGCTCTTTCGCATTCCCAGTAACACCGGACCTGTTACCTCGAGCTCTGCAATCTCTTGCAAGAGTTTGTAAGAAATATTGCCGGCCGACAAATTCGGGAAGATCAGCGTATTCACTTTTTGATCCTTCAGTCGACTGAAAGGGAAGTTCTCCTTGAGCATTGCACCATTTAGTGCAAAGTTGGCCTGCACATCACCGTCTACAATCAAGTTAGGATGCTCACGATGCAGAATAGCAACAGCTTTGGCAACTTTCTCCGCATCTTCTCCTTCGGCTGAACCGAAGTTGGAATAGCTGAGCAGTGCAATGCGTGGAACTATCTTCATTTTGGCTATCGACTCCGATACACGCAACGTGATTTCAACTAAATCTTCTGCAGATGGATTTACGTTCACGGTGGTGTCGGCAAAGAAGAGGGGGCCCTGCTTCGTTTCTACGATGTACATGCCGCAAACTTTCTTTACTCCAACTGCAGGGCCGATGGTCTGCAATCCGGGACGAATTACACGGCCGTAGTTGCGCGTCATTCCGCTGATAAGCGCATCGGCCATGCCCATCTCTACCATCATGGCACCAAAGTAATTTCGGTCGCGCATGGTTCGAATGGCTTCCGATTCGGTAAATCCTTTTCTCATACGCTTGCTGAACAATCGGGCACCAAATTCTTCACGTGTCTTCAACCATTGGTCAGAGCGTGGATCAATAATTTGAGCGCTCTCTAAATCGAGTTCATGTTCTTCAAGCATGCGACGAATCTTTTGTTCATCACCCAAAAGGATAGGGTAGGCAACACCTTCGTCATACGCTTGTTGAGCCGCCTTGAGAATTTTGTAGTTGTCGCCTTCGGCAAAAACAACCCGCTTGGGGTCTTTGCGCGCTCGCTCGGCAATACCGCGTGTGAGCACGTTGTCGCGCCCCATTCTTTTTTGTAACTCTGCCGTGTACGCATCCCAATCTTCGATGGTGATGCGCGCAACACCGCTTTCGATTGCCGCCTTGGCGACTGCTGAAGAAACAACAGCAATCAATCGCGGATCGAGCGGCTTCGGAATGATATAGTCTTTGCCGAAATGTAAGTTCTTCAGATTGTAGGCTTCTATTACTTCTTCCGGCACAGGATAGCGCGCAAGTTCTGCTAGGGCATGCACGGCGGCCAGTTTCATTTCATTGTTGATACATCGAGCTCGCACGTCGAGGGCGCCACGGAAAATGAAAGGAAAACCAAGCACATTATTCACCTGATTAGGATGGTCGCTGCGGCCGGTTGCCATGATGATGTCTTCGCGAGAAGCAATTGCAATATCATACGCAATCTCCGGATCGGGATTGGCCATAGCAAATACAATTGGGTTGGAAGCCATGGTGCGCAAGGTGTCCGGAGTGATGAGGTTCGGTTGTGAAAGCCCCAGGAAAACATCGGCCCCATTAAGGGCATCGGCGAGGGATTCGTATTTATTCTCAGAAGCGAATCGCATTTTGCGACTGTCGATGTCGGTGCGCTCTTTGTGCACGAGCCCTTTGGAGTCGAACATAAATACGCTCTCTTTCTTCACGCCGAGTATTTGCATCAAATCGACACACGACAGGGCCGCCGCTCCTGCTCCGCTAACAACAACGCGCACCTCTTCGATTTTTTTTCCTGCTATTTCCAGCGCGTTAATTAACGCTGCACTCGAGATAATCGCGGTGCCGTGTTGGTCATCGTGCATAATAGGAATATCGAGTGCCTCTTTCAGTTTTTCTTCAATCTCGAACGCTTCAGGAGCCTTGATGTCTTCCAGATTGATTCCGCCAAACGTCGGTGAAATATTGATTACTGTATTTACGAATTCATCTACGTCGGTAGCTTTCACTTCGATGTCCATACCATCGATGTCCGCAAAAATTTTGAAGAGCATACCTTTCCCTTCCATTACCGGTTTGCTGGCTTCCGGACCCAGGTTTCCCAAGCCGAGAATGGCAGTTCCGTTAGATATGATGGCAACCAAATTTCCTTTGGCGGTATACTTATATACATCCTCCGGATTTTCAGCAATCGCCAATACAGGTTCTGCTACTCCGGGGGAATAGGCTAAGGCTAAATCGCGCTGCGAACTGTGCGGTTTGGTGGGAATGATTTCCAGTTTTCCCTTGCGGCCGGAAGAATGATAATCCAGCGCTTCTTTCTTACGTATCTGACTCATACCAAAAAATAAGGGAGCGAATATACTCGCCCCCTCATTGATCATTTATGAGTAATACTTTATTTGCTCACTACCATGCGTTGAGTACCCGCAACACGGCCGCCATTTACAAGTCGGCACAGATAAACACCATTTGCAAAGTTCTCAGCATCCATCACCACAAATCCTTGTATTGAATTAATTGGACGCTCCTCAACCAATACTCCGGTAGCACTGAAAATTTGAACAGAGGCTTGGCTTGGCTGATTTTGGAATTGGTATTTCAAAGCTGAAATCGAGTTTACCGGGTTGCCGATGATTTCGAAAGAAGCGGCGGCTTCGTTTTCGACGATACCCACAGGGCAACTTGCTCCTGCGCAGAAGGTAATCTCATGGCAAAGCTCGAGTGCATTGTTATTATTGTCGTACCAGCAAAAACGAACAATGCTCTCACCTGCATTGCCAAAGTGCTTGTATTTGCAGAAGAAGGTTGTTGTGGTGTCACCGCTTCCAAGTGTGACTATTTGTGATGATGTGTTGACGTTTGTGCTTGAAGTCCATGGGCCGCAAAGCTCTCCCCAACAGTATTGGTGTTGAGCACTTGGAACCGTTTGAACGATTTCACGGCGACAACGAATATTTTTGGTAGAACCTGTAATATTGATTATATCCCAGTGTGCGCTGAGTTCCTCTGTTGTGTTTGTTAGATCACCAACCATGGAGTTCACTTCATTGTGCAAGTCAACGAATTGTGCTTGACTAATGAATGAAAATAAAAGAAGAGATAAGACAATGTAAATTTTTTTCATGCGAAACTTATTTACACAAAAATAAGTGAGACTTCTTTCTAACAGGCCATAAAAAAAAGGCTCGATTGGAATTTTAGCAATCGCAAGTGTATTCAAAGGTTCATCCTTAAATTCGTCCCCGCAGTACATGAAAAAAATATCGCTCATACTATTGGTTTGCTGCGCGTTAAATTCTTTCGCGCAATTCGAGGAGGGTTCATTGGCGGCCGATTTTTCCATTCAGGATATCGCCGGTAACACTCGCAATCTTTACGAAAAACTAGACTCGGGAAAAACAGTGATTCTTTATTGTTTTGCCGCTTGGGACAGCTACGCCTGGGAGTACTATCAGCAACAAACACTCGATAATTTCAATGCTTTGTATGGTTTATCTGGTTCCGGTGCTGTTGAAATATGGAGGGTAGAGTGCGAAACTTCTAACACGACCCAACAGCTATCAGGTCCTGCATCGAGCACGGGCAACCCAATGACCGATACCCAAGGCGATTGGCTTGCATCATCAATCCTGCCTGTCATAGACGATTCCTCATTCGCAGCGCAACTTTCACCATCTTATCTTCCCTTGCTAATAGTCATTTGCCCTGATCGCTTGGTTCGGTTTGCTGATCAGCTGTCGCTCGGAAATTTGACCAATCTGGTATTCCAGTCCGCTTGCCCACCTGCAGTTCAAGGAATCGACCCCGCGCTGGTTTCTGCTTCTATTACGCGTACTTGCGGGAGCAATGAAATTCAGTTGGATGTAGTGCTTAAAAATTTAGGAACTGACACACTGTTCAATACCGACATCAAACTGGATGGGGCGGTGAATACTCAAATCAGATTATGGCAAGGACAGTTAAACCCATATCAATCGGATACTATTTCGATACCCTCGCTGCAAATCGTAACGGATGCTCCAATCAACTGCTCAATCGATCAGGTGAATGCAAGGACGGAAAACGATTCTTTGGTTGTAAGAACCGACGTTGGTTATTCAACTCGACTAATCAGACTCGAGTTGGCACTCGATGCTTACCCGGAGGAGGTGTGGTGGGAAATAAAAGACGACACCGGTGCTATGATATATGATGGCGGAGGCTATTCAGTAGACTACCAGTACCTCAATCAAGTTTTTTATCTGCCTTCGGTCGGTTGCTACAGTTTTTATTTGTACGATTCAGCTGGTGATGGGTTGAATGGAAGTCAGTATGGCGGCTTCGATGGCTTTTGCAAACTCTACAGTATGATTGATTCTACCAACATAGAAGAAGTCATGTTGGATTACGATGGTTCCTATGGGTTCTCGGCGATCCCAAACACCCTTGGTAACCTGCAATACAACTTCGAAGCTGGCTCGCCAATCCAGGTGCCACTTATCGAACGTCAAAGCATACGTGTGTTCCCGAATCCGGCTCATGATTTCTTGAATATCGATTTAGTCAATTATTCTCCGAGTGCATTGTCGATTTCTGATTTAAGTGGTCGATTGGTTTTGCAAGAGCGCGTGGAAGCGGCTGGAATAAAATCGCTTGATGTTTCAGCGCTACCATCAGGAATGTATTTTCTTCACATGCAGTTTCGCTCAGAATCAATTCGTCTTCCGATTATCATTCAACACTAATATCGGCACATTACTTGAAAACGGCGTCGCCTCGAAATCTCAAAATAGTAACCATGAAAAATCTACTTCTCGCATTAATCACTTTCACCATCAGTCATTGTGCAACGGCGCAAACCCAATCGCTGCCTGCCGTTACGTTGAAAGATTTAGACGGCAAGGATGTGAATACGGCAACCCTCTCTAACGATGGCAAGCCGATGCTCATCTGTTTTTGGGCTACCTGGTGCAGCCCCTGCAAGAAAGAGCTGAATACCTACGCCGATTATTACGAAGAGTGGCAAAAGGAAACCGGTGTCAAAATCTACGCGGTAACCATCGATGATCAGCGAACCGTAAATAGCGTGAAGCCATATGTCAACTCCGTATCCTGGGAGTATGAAATTCTATCCGATGTAAACAAAACATTCTCGCAAGCCATGGGAGTTAATTCACCGCCTCATACTTTTTTGCTGAATGGTAAAGGTGAACTTGTTTGGCAACATGTAGGATATACACCCGGCGATGAAGAAGAGGTCCACGAACAACTCCTCAAGTTGGTGCACTGATACAACCTTATTGACAACCTTAACCGAAATGCATAACAAATTACAGCGAGCATCACTAGCTAGTCTATTGGTTTTATCAAGTCTCTTTGCTCAATCACAAGAGCAACAAGTTCCTGCAGAAACAAAAGGACAATTCCATGGAAATGTGCAGGTGCTATTTCAGAACTACAATCCGGATGAGACCATTGGAGCCCAGGTGCCTGATGCAAAGTCAGCCATGAATTCATTTGGTAATTTCACGTACACCTACGGAAATGTTACAGCCGGTGTGCGGTTTGAATCGTATCAGAGTGCCATTCTTGGTTTTCCTAACCGATTTAAGGGGTCGGGTATTGGCAGCCGCTATATCCGCTACAACATGGATAACCTCGATATCACCGTAGGTAATTTCTATGAGCAGTTTGGCAATGGATTGTGTTACCGCACGTATTGGGAGCCCAATCTAGGTATTGATAATGCAATGGATGGTGTGCGTGTTATTTTCAAACCGTTCAAAGGACTAGTCCTTAAAGGAGTTTATGGGCAGCAGCGTCTTGACTTCGACAGCCGAATCATAAATGGAGATGGTATTGTGCGAGGAGTCGATGGCGAGCTAGGGATAAACGAAATCATCAAACAATGGCAAGAAAAACCACTTAAGGTAACCTTGGGCGGCAGCATGGTGAGTAAGTATCAGTCAGGAGAAGCCTTTGAACGTGACACCACTGTTTTTGCTATCCCCAATAATGTTGCTGCAGGTGCAGGCCGATTGGGAATCACTTATAAGAACTTTCAATTGACAGGAGAATATGTCTATAAGTTCAGTGATCCGAACGCGGATAATGGATTTATCTTCAAAAAGGGAGAGGGTCTTTTTTTGAATGGTACTTACAGTACAAAAGGCTTGGGAATTACAGCGGGAGTGAAATATGTCGATAATATGGCCTTCCGGAGTGATCGCGATGCTCTATTATTCGATGTACCGATCAATTTCCTTCCTGCGATTACTCGACAACATACGTATAACCTGGCTGCAACGCTTTATCCCTATGCCACGGTGCTCAATGGTGAGGTGGGTGTAAGTGGTGAGTTGTTTTACACGTTTAAAAAGGAAAGTCTCTTGGGAGGTAAGTATGGCACCTATGTTTCCCTCAATGTTGCTGCTGTCAACGGACTCGATACAAGCCATGTCGGTGGAAGAAGTGAGTTATTGGATGGATACCAAGTCAATTCATATGGTTTTGGTGAAACGAAATACGTTCGTGATGTGAACCTTGAAATACGCAAAAAAATCAATAAGGAGTGGAGCTTCAATTTGGTTCACTATTATTTCGAGTTTAATACGAAAGTGATTCCTGTTACACAGACGTACAAGGGTCTTGTCTACACTCATATCGATGTAGTTGATGTGCAGTATAAGTTTAAGCCCAAACATTCGATACGCATGGAGTTACAATCGCTCGTGACGGAGCAAGACAAGGGCAATTGGGCTACAGGGTTGGTGGAATATGCCTTCTCGCCTCACTGGTCAATTGCCATCATGGACCAGTATAATTACGGCAACGACAACGAGCGATTGAGAGTGCACTATCTTTATGGTAATGTTGGCTACAGCAAAGGCGCTAGCAGAATTATGATTGGCTATGGCAAGCGTCGCGCCGGAATATTTTGTATTGGCGGTGTATGCAGAGCAGTGCCGGCGTCCAATGGAATCGAAATTAATCTAACCTCAAGTTTTTAATTTTACCATGAGTACAACTCTATTGAAATACCTTTCATTGGCTGCATTCATTCTGTTTTCATTCACTTCTTGTGAAAAGAATGAAGATCCTATTCTTGATTTTCAAGTATACCGAAGCGACTTGTATGGTCCTGCTCCGGAATTTACTCCAACCGGAACTCCTCAACAACGAGTATTGCTAGAGGATTTTACTGGGCATGATTGCGGTTTCTGCCCAAATGGTCACATCAGGGCAGCGGAGTTAGCTGAAACATATCAGGAAGATTTTGCAGTGGTAGCTATACATGCAGGATCTCTGGCTGCGCCACTTCCACCTGATTACCCTAATGACTGGAGGACACCTGAAAGTGAGTATTACTATTCAACGCAAGTTGGGGATCCGGGCATGCCTACAGGACGAATAAATCGTAGAATCAATGCTGCTGATGTTTTCACTCCATCACAATGGTTAACACAGGTAACGGCAGCATTTAATGAGCGGCCAAAGGCCAACGTGCAAGTTAAAGCGAACTTAGAGGAGTCAGGTGGGCACTGGAATGTGCATGCTTTCGCGGAGTGGTTGGAGAATGGATCCGGTGACTATAGGTTGGTCATTTTATTAACAGAGTCCGGAATTCTTGCGCCTCAGAAGTTTTCTAATAATATTCCGGAATATATCCCTCAGTATCAGCATGACCACATGTTGCGTGCATCGGGCACGGGAGCTACTGGTTTGGAGGTTTTCAATGACCCAATTGAGGGAACTAATAAACGGTTTAGTTACACATTCGATTGGAACGAACAATGGGTGCCAGAGAATTGTGAAGTGATTGCGTTTCTTACCGAGGGTGATAATGGAAAGGTTGTTAATGTAGCCAAAACAAAACTGGTTCCCTAATGAGAGTTTTTCTTTCATTCGTATTGATTATTTCAGCGTTCATAACGAGAGCGCAGGACAATGGTCCTCAAAATAGAATTTTTAAAGGTGGCCTCCTTGCCGGCGCCGTCACCACTCAAATAAGCGGAGACGGTTTAGGCGGTTGGGATAAGTTTGGTATGGCCGCCGGTGCGTGGGTGAGTGTTCCTTTTTCTGAAAGGTCATCGGCAACCATGACAATGAAGTATATCAATAAGGGTAGCCGCACCAAGCGCGACACCATCAACTTTGAAACCTTTGGCTACTATCTCAATTATATTGAGGTGCCACTTTGGTTTTCATATCGCGTGTCACGAAAATCTGAATCGAGATTGCTTATCAGCGGAGGCCCGGTTGTGGGTTTCCTCTTGAATCAGAAAATCATTGCGAATGGATATGACTACGTGGTAGATCCACCTTTTGAAAGATTCGATATAGGCCTTGAATTAGGCGTGAGCTATTGGCTCACTCCTTCTTTTGGAGTGCACATCATGAGCTCTTCTTCCGTAATTCCAACAAGACCTAATCCTTCGCAGGTCAATCCCATCTATTACGAAAAGGGTAACTACAATCAAACGCTTCAGCTTCTACTGTCGGTTGCTTTCTAGTCTTAAGGGTTTTTGAAATAATTGAAACGCGTTTGTTCAACGAGCGTTTGCAATTTCACAAATTCTTCTTTCATGCAATTTTCAATCATCTCGACTGCTCGGTCAACCGGCTGCTTGCAGTTGTTTACAGCAGCTCTGGCATTTGTTCCGTTCTCAAATCCGTCGATGGTGTAAAAGGCGGTGTAAAGCTGGTTCAACAGTGTGTGAGAATCGTCCTGTATTCCTTTCTGTTCTTCTTTGCCGAAGTAATACTCCTTGATTGGATCGATTTTCTTCTGCAGTGAGTCGATTCGTTCGTTGATTTTCTTTTTGGTGCTGTCGTCGGCGAAGGTCATAGCGTCCTTTATAAGCCCGATCGATTTTTCGGCTGAGCGAATGCGCGCATACGCCTGCTCGGCTTTTGTCGCGAGTTCTTCCATATCCTTTCGGAGTGTGACATAAACTGTGTAACTCGACTCATTCCAGTTGAGCCCCGGTTGTATGCCGACTGTCACAGTGGAGCTGTCTTTGAATTCGTTCCAGGTGTAATAAACTTTGTAGGTGCCTGGTTTCGCTGTGGGTCCTCCTTCCTCTTCTTCCTCGTCTTTTTTAGGGTCTTCTTTGGAAGGAAAGCGGATGCCTTTCGTTTCGAAATACCAATTCACGATGTTGAGTCCGGTATCGGGTTCGTGCTTCAGCGTGCGCAGCGTATCGCCGGCCAGCGAAAGAATGTGAATGGTTACTTTTTCATCCTTTCCTTTCTTTTCCTTTTTCTCTTCAATAGTGTTCTCTTTTGTGTCTTTTTTCTTGCTTGAAGTTTCTTTTTTCAATTCCGGTGTGTACCAAAAACACAACTCACCGCTTTTGCTTTTGTTCTCACCTGCGAAGTACATATCTGCCGGGAATCGCTCGCCGGCCGGCTGCTTCCAAGCGCTGATACACGCTTCGGGTGAAGGCAAAGCAAAAAAGGATTTCTCGAATTGAGCAGCTCCTTCTCGAGCATAAACGCGAAGGGGTTCTATGTTGTCCAAGATATAAAGTGCTCTTCCAAAAGTGCCAATGATGAGATCGCTTTCGCGCGGATGAATCTTTAAGTCTTGTGTTGCGACATTCGGATAATCGTGAGTCCACTTATGCCAGTGCAGCGCTTTATCAAAGGATACATACAAGCCATGTTCAGTCCCCAAAAAAACAAGTTTGGGTTCTTTTGAATCTTGCACAACACTCAGGCAATGCCCGAACACTTCATTGTTATTTGCTGCATTGATCCATGTTTTGCCGTAATCGGAAGTGTAGAATAAATAAGGTTTTGAATCGCCTTGACGATAGTTGTTGGCCACGACCCATGCTTCACCTGCAGATGCTCCCAGCGTAATTTGAGGTACCCAGCAGCTCTTCGGGAAGTCTTTGATAGTGCGCGAAAGGTTGGTCCATGATTTACCGCCATCACGAGTGAGCTGCACATGGCCATCGTCGGTGCCTACCCAAATTTCACCTTGGTTGTATGAGCTGGCTGAAATGCAAAGTATGGTACAATGATTCTCTGCGTTGGTCACATCGGGTGTTAATCCGCCGGTCTTGTGTTGGTCCTTCAGCTTCAAACTATCATTGGAAGTGAGATCAGGCGATATAATTTCCCAACTGAGTCCATGGTCTTTGGAATAATGCACATACTGTGATCCAAAATAGACCGCTTCATTGTTGAAGGGATCTTTCCCAATAGCAGCGTTCCAGTTGAATCGAAGCTTTTTTCCTTCCGGATGAACCGGTTTGATGTTTACCGAATTACCGGTTTGGGTGTCGATATAGTTCACTTCGCCACCCTGTGACATGGCGTAGGCATAGCGCGAATTACCGGGCTTTGGCAGCACATCGAATCCATCACCAAACAATAACTCTTGCCAGTCGGCCGAACGTATGCCCCCGCCGTGAAAAACATAACCGGGGCCTTTCCATGATCCATTGTCCTGCATTCCACCATACACATTGTAGGGCGTTTCCATATCGAAATCGACGTGATAAAACTGGCCCAAGGGCAAGTTGTTGATGAATGTCCAGTTCTTTCCTCCATCACGACTGATGTTCAATCCTCCGTCATTTCCTTCGATCATGAAATTCGCATTTTTCGCACTCCACCAAAATGCATGGTGATCCGGATGCACCCCGTAATAGGGCAGAAGGGTTGTCCACGTTTTTCCTCCGTCAATACTTTCACTCACGGTGCTGTGCAAGTAGATGAGATGATTCTCGTTGGTTGGGTCCACATAAAGTTCATGGTAGTAAAAGGGTCGGTCTCCAACACCTTTGTCTGTTACCTGAAACCAATTCATACCGCCATCATTCGAACGGTACAAGGCCGTTTTGGTACATTCAATCAAGGCGTAAACAACCTTGCTGTTTCCCGGAGCGAATGCAAGACCAATGCGACCCAGCTCTCCTTCAGGTAATCCTTGTTTATCGGTCAATTTCGTCCAGCTTTTCCCTGCGTCTAATGTGATGTGAAGTCCACTGCCTTTTCCCCCGGATGTAAAATGAAAGGGCTCACGATGATAGTGATACATCGCAGCCAAAATGCGTTGTGAGTTATTGGGGTCCATGACCATATCAGCACATCCCGTTGTGTCATTAACGAAGAGAATGTTTTGCCACGTTTCACCACCGTCATGAGTTTTATATACCCCCCGATCCTTGGAAGGCGCCCATGCATTTCCGTGCGCAGCAGCATACACAACCTGAGAATTTTTCGGGTCAACAATTACTCGGTGAATTGTTTTGGTATTGTCAAGTCCCATTTTTTTCCAGTGAGCTCCTGCATCGAGACTTCTGTAAATGCCGGCTCCATTCGTTTGTGAGTTCCGCGGATTACCTTCTCCCGTGCCTACCCACAACACATCGTGGTTCGAAGGGTCGATGGCAACGGATCCTATTCCAAGCACTTCTTCTTTATCAAACAATGGTTCCCATGTGGTGCCACCGCTTTCGCTTTTCCAAAGTCCACCACTTGCTGTTCCTACATACATGATGTTTTCATTCATCGGGTCCACGTCG
>JBILCQ010000216.1:0-4121 GCA_044353065.1 Flavobacteriales bacterium
GTAATTCCCTTTTTTGTATTCATAGCCTTCGTTGGCGGTGAAGTAAATACATACGTCGGTATCCGCTTGCTGGTACTCAACTTCACGACTTTCGCTATACTGCACTTGCGCACCATTGATGGTGGTTGTTCCTGATTTTTTTCCGGTAAGGACCTGGCCATCGGGACCTATTACGGCCATTTGAATCATGCGATTGCCTGGCTTCGCGATGGTGTTTTTACGAATGTTGAAGCAAGACTTAATCGTTTCTGCCTTGGAAGCGCGATCAGTCTCTACCGATTTGCCCGAATTGCGCTCTCGAAGGGCGATATTTTGGAATTCTCCTGTGGAGAGAACAGATCCTTTTGCGGTCATTTCGCGCGAAGTGTTCAGCTCGCTTTCCAATTCGCGACCCTTTGCCTCGGCGCTGTTTGCGCGCTGTGACTCGGAATCACGCTCGGCTGTGAGTTGGGCGTTGGCTCTATTAAGTGAGTCAATTTGTGCAATGTAGTTTTTCATGATGCCGCGAAGTGTCTCGGCCTCTGCCTTTAGCTTCCGGATGTCGTAATCCTTGTTCTTTACCTTCTTGAGTAAGGCCGCAAGTTCGTTTTCTTGCTCATCGATTTTCGCTTGCATTTCTGTGTTCGTTACAGAAAGCGTATCGTATTGAATTTTCATGGATTCGAGCTCCACGGCCAAATCCTGACGCTCCGTGTCGAGGTTGGCGTACTCTTGCGAAATGTAGACTATTTCCTTTTCCTTTTTATTCAGGTTATAGGCCATGATTCCCACTGCGCCCAATAAAACGGCAATGATGGCGATGTAGACTTTGTTGCTCATGTGTGTTTGATTTTAAGATTTCCTTCGATGAGCTAAGCTAGGTTAGTGTGTAATTCTTTCACCCCCCATTCTGCAGACTTATTAAATAACCAATGTGATTAAAAGCAAAAAGCCGCCTGACGGCGGCTTTTGGCAGAGGTCCCGAGCGGATTCGAACCGCTGTAGCAGGTTTTGCAGACCTGAGCCTAGCCTCTCGGCCACAGGACCCAAATTGAGCGGCAAATATACTTGCCCAAACTTCGAAATAAAAAAAAAGGCCGCATTGCGGCCTTTTTTTATTGGAAATCTCTTATTTGTTGACTACCAAACTCTTTGTTGTAATGCTTCCTGCTCCCTCAGCACGAACGATGTAAAGTCCGTTGCTGTATTCAGAAGTGTTCAAAGAAACAACACTGTCAGATGAAAGGTTTTGATATGTCTTGCTTGCAACTGTCTTACCTGTCATGTCGCAGATAGTGATTGTAACATCGCCTGCGATTGAATTATTCAAACGAATGTAAGCTTGGTTGTTGGCCGGGTTCGGGTAAACTGAAAACTCAGTAGCACTGTTGTCTACGTTTTCTACATTCACAGAACCTTGACCTGACATGCCTGCGTTTAAAATATCACCGCTCTTGATAACCATTGCAATTGCACGCATGTTAGCCATATTCCATGATGGATCAACAGTAGCAGTAACCTGATGGGTGAAGGTGGTGCCTGCAGCCGGGTTAGGGGTAATAATACCTGTTTGACCTGCAAATGTTCCGAAGATAGCACGGGCAACGTGGCTGTATGACATTTCAGAAGCATCAACCGGATTTGAAAGATCTTCGTAGCCACCCATTGGACCTGCTCCGCCACCTGAGTAGTAGTTGGCTTGATCCCATGCGGCTGAAGTTCCTGTTACGTCATCTTCAATCAATACAACTGCTACACGGATAATTCCGGAAACCGCATTGGTGAAGTTGAATCCGCAGTTGATAGTTGCAGTTGAGCTACCTGCAGTGTAGTCAATATCAGCTGAAACAAGAACACCTGTGTTGGTTGAAACACGCTCGAGCAGTGCAGCTTCGAAATCCTCAGGGTCAGTCTCATTGCTACCTGCAAAGTTTGCACGATCAACAAAACCGGATGGGTATCCGCTGATCGCATTACCCATAGCCGTGTCATATTCGTCAACTACCATTGGGTCACCATTGTGAACGGCAATTGAAACGAAATTGTTAGGATAAACTGAGCTCAAATATTCAGTGTATGTGTGGCTGCGAACGCACCATCCACACCAAGTACCTGTGCCATACTCACCTACAACCAAACGACCCGGGAAAGGTGTAATACCTTGGATAGACAATGCAGCTCCACCGTTGTTGTTGGTTACAGTTTCTGCACCGCCGTTAACGTTTTCGATAGCAACTGACCAAGAGTTGGCACCTTCAGCAACCTGAACTGTAGCAAACTCATGTAAATAAGATTCATTGTAACCCAGTTCAATACCTGAAACCGATTCTACAACCTCAAAACCATTCACAGTAATTACAGCATCAAAAGAAGTGATCGGGCTGAAAGCGTTGTTTGTAACAACGATGGTTGGAATCACAGTCTCGCCGGTGAGGTACTTCGTAAAGTTGTAGCTAGTCGTTGGAATAGCCGGGTTGAAAATACCCACACCGCCGTCAGACACGATTGCATCGATAATCGTCAAGTCAGGGCTTGATACTTCCATGTTGTCTAATCCAACACCATACAACCAACCGCCACCATCGTTGTAACGGAAACCGAGGTTGATGGTTGATCCACCGAAATCGGTAAGGTTAACGGCTGCAGAAGTCCAAGAACCGGCTCCTGCGATTTCCTGAAGAACATCCCAAGTTGCACCGCCATCGAAAGAAATCTCAAGTGAAAGAGATTCTGTAGCGCCCTGGTATGTGCCGTTGTAGTAGAAATAATCGAAAAGAAGGTAAGCAGCTTCACCAGCGGGCAATGTAATAGCCGGCGTCATGATGAAATCATTGCTTTTGTCGCAATCACATCCATCATCATTAGTACCCAAAATATTACCGTTTGAAGCAGGAATGGTGAATGAAGTACTGCTCAAACCGGCAGAAGTGTTTACTGACCAACCGCCGTCAGTGGCAGCTGATTCTTGTGACCAACCTGCAGGCAGGGTCGTGCCCGAGTTGAAGTTTTCAGACCAAATCTGGGCAGACATGGCCACGCTAAGCAAAAGATTAGCAGCGAGTAAAAGTTTTTTCATGGATATGAACTAATTGATTGGTTAAATTTCTACGAAAATAATGAAAGGTTTGGGAAACGAATACCACAATTTGGCTTTATTCTTCTTTTTTACTCAATTATTGGAATCTTGCTTTCAATCGAGCCCTTTGGAGTCCATGAGGTAAACCAACGCCGTCATGGCAGCAGCGCCAAGCTCGAGCTCTCGTTTATTGACGTTTTCGAAACGGTCGTTGTTCGTGTGATGATAGTCGAAGTAGCGCTGTCCGTCTACATTCAGCCCGAACAAGGCTATACGATCATCCTTTAGAGGTCGAATGTCGACTCCGCTTCCGCCTCTCCGAAACCGGAATAGGTTGTAGGGCTCAAGCAAAGGAAGCCACGATTGCACTTTTTCGTAATGCGCGTCGCTCAGGTCACAATTGAACCCAACGGGTGTAAAACCTCCGCCGTCGCTCTCCAATGCACCGATATGAACGAGTCCCGCCTCTTTGCAAACGCGGGCATAGGTTTCCCCGCCATCGTTGCCAAACTCTTCGTTGATGAAGAGCACAGCCCGTATGGTGCGCTTGGGTTTGTAGCCAATGGCTTTGAGCGTGCGAATCATTTCGATTGATTGCACAATGCCGGTGCCGTCGTCGTGTGCTCCTTCACCAATGTCCCACGAGTCGAGGTGGCCGCCTACCGTAATGTACTCGTCCGGAAATTCGGTGCCTCGAATTTCTGCAACGACATTGGCTTGCATGGTTCGCTCGAACGCCTCACAGCTGAGCTGCAGATTGAATTCCAGGCGCGGATTGTTTTTTAAATCCTGACTCAACTGACGAGCAGCAACAGCGCTCAAAGCAGCGGCCGGAATGCGTTTTACTCCTTCTTCGTAATTAGTAGCGCCCGTGTGCGGAAAATTGTCGTCGGCCAAAGTAAGCGAGCGAATGAGGCAAGCTACAGCTCCCAATTTCGCTGCTTCGCTCGGGCCCTGGCCGCGAATAGGGTAGCCGCCTCCATAGGCAGCCCCTGTATTGATGAGCGTTGCATCAAGTGGCTTGTTGAAGAACACAATTTTGCCGCGGACCTTGTCTTCGCCCAAT
>JBILCQ010000217.1:0-4119 GCA_044353065.1 Flavobacteriales bacterium
CTAATTGAACATCTCTCGGAAAAAGGTCAGTACGACTACAAACTCGTACAAAAGGCCTTGCATGACAAAGACCAGAAGGCCTATGCCGAACTCATGCAGCGCTACAGAGAACCAATCTACTTCATGCTGTTGAAGATGGTCAATGATAAAGACGATGCCGACGATTTAACGATTGAAGCATTTGGCAAAGCTTTTAAACGTCTTGGCCAATACACGCCTCAATATGCTTTCTCTACCTGGCTTTTTAAGATTGCTTCCAACAACTGCATCGACTTCATTCGCCGCAAACGAATTCGTGCTATTTCAATCGATCAGGGATACAGCAATGACGATGGCGAGACCATCGAAATAAGCATCAAAGACTCTGTGCTCGACCCTGCGGAAGCCATGCAGAAAGAAGAGCGCATCCGGAAAATGAGGGAGATTGTCGACAAGCTCAAACCACGCTATCGCAGACTCGTAGAAATGCGTTATTTCGATGAAATGGCTTACGAAGAAATCGCGGAAGAACTCAATTTACCGCTGGGAACTGTAAAGGCACAACTATTCAGAGCGCGCGAATTCCTATTCCAGATGATGCAAAACACCAAGGACATTTATTGATTCGACGGTGGAAGAATTGCTCACATATTTTCCGACTCTTTCTGAAAAAGCGAAAGCCCAACTCACGCAACTCTTGCCGCTCTATGAAGAGTGGAACAGTCAGATCAACGTAATATCGCGCAAAGACCTCGACCAGTTGTACACGCGCCATGTGCTGCACAGTCTTGCGATTCACAAATTCCTTCAATTCACACCGGGCTCGCGTGTACTCGACATTGGCACGGGCGGCGGATTTCCCGGCATTCCATTGGCGATTCTAAACCCCGAAGTTCAGTTCGTTTTAGTCGACTCGATTGGAAAAAAAATTAAAGTGGTTCAAGAAATCAGTCAGGCAATTGGCCTCACCAACATCACGGCCATTCACGGTCGTGCTGAAAATACAAAAGGGTCATTTGATTTTGTGGTGAGCCGAGCTGTTGCCGAATTAGGTCTCCTGCTGCAATGGAGCCGAGGAAAAATTTCTTCCAAACAGATAAATGCCATTCCCAATGGTCTTATCTGCCTCAAAGGTGGCGATTTGAAAGAAGAGTTTAAGGGCCTCTCCAAAAATATTGAGGTTTATGAATTGCAATCGTGGTTCACAAACGCATTCTTTGAAACGAAAAAGTTGGTGTACGTTCCGTTGGTGTAGTTCATTTAAAAATCCAACAAACCACCGATAATTTCATTGATTATCAATACTGAATCCATCAATGATCTGTAGTAAATTCGCACCGCTTGGCTTTTTTCGAAAAGTCCAAGCAACGTTGTTTAACCCAACGAGCGACTTACTAGGACGAATCCAATCACATGACGAAACAAATCATCCGGCTGGTAATGGTGGCGATGTGCTTCTATGCATCATTGGCTCATGGCCAATTGGCCAACCCACCCATTTATATTGAGACCATTGTGCACAACGGCGATTATGGTGAGCCAAACCACGATCTGACCGGCTATGTGACCTATAAGGTGTACGTTCAGTTTGCCAATAGCGATTGCTACCTGACCAACATCTTTGCACTAGAAACACCGGCCGATTGTATCCAGGACCCCGTCAATGGGCTATTCTTCAACTTCGATTGTGGCGTGTTTCAACACGAGTTGGGTGATGCATTCGGATACAACCAATTGTGTCTTTCGGACCTCTTCCCTACTTCCGAGTTCGATTCCTATTTAACCATTGGCCAGACGTGCAATAGCAACGGTGGCTGCGACAATATCTCCAACATCGGTGATTGCCAAGAATGGCTCAACAACTTTGAACAACTTGCAACACCCGATAACTACGATGGTGGTAGTTTCTTTTGGGATGAATACTCTGTCTTTGGAGCATCATGCTTTCAGCAATATCCTCAGTCACCCACAAACGCAGACGAAAACTCACGTGTTTTCATTGGCCAATTCACAACCTGCGGCAATATGGATGCGTGCATCAACATTCAATATCGAGATGCCAATGGCATTCCCGGCATACAAGAAAACGATGTGTGTTTTTCAGCCTCCAATCCATGCTTGGAAAACCCAATGACCACGGATGTTTTTACCATCACCAATCCGTGTTTTGAAAATGAACTTGCCTCCCTTGAGCTGAACTCGGGCGGTAATGAAACTGTAACGTATACGCTCTACACCACCGACGATGTCGAAGTGAACAGCTACAGCAGTGCTACCGGGAATCTTCAGATTAATGACTTACCGGAAGGAGACTTCTACATTGCTCTTGAAGATGAAGCGGGATGCCAAGCGGTAACCCCCGATTTCAACGTGACATTCCCGGATCCCTTCCTTTTCGAAGCGTTTGTTCTAACAGATGAGTTGTGTTTCGGCGGATTGGCAGGTTCCATCGAACTCCAATGTTCAGGAGGAACAGGAGCAATTGCCATCGTAGATGCCAATGATGTTGAATATGACTGCGGGTACATTCTCGATGGTATTAGCTGCGGAACGTATGACTTCACTGCTTTCGACGAAAACAACTGCGTGGTCGAATCAACAGCTTCGATTTCATGCCCGGCCCAGTTGAGTTTCAACCCAACTGCTATCAACATCGATTGTTATGGTGACGATGATGGAGTCATCTTCGGAACGATAACCGGAGGAACAGGCAACCTAACAACCACCTGGGAATTGAATTCGGAGATATTGGGTGAAGTGCTCGGGACTTCTCCGTTGCCCATCAGTATCGATAACCTTGACGAAGGGATTTATTCAATTACCATCACGGATGCAAACAACTGCACCTTAACAGATGAAGCAACCATCACAGAACCGGACCCAATCACCTTTACCGTTGAGATAACCGATGCCTCTTGCTTTAACTTCTGCGATGGCGAAGTAGTTGCGACCACCACCGGAGGAACTCCCCCGTATCAGATATCTACTGTGAATGATGAAGGTGACATTACACCGCTCAATGCTTTATGCGCAGGGGATTATGAATTGATTGTTGAAGATGGCGAAGGTTGTATTGTAACCGATACCATTTCAGTGGCAGAACCAACCGATATTACGTTCAGTATCGATACAACTGACGTGACATGTTTTGCTGATTGCGATGGTTCAATTCAACTCACAGATGTAGATGGCAGTGCTGGTGAGTTTGCCTATGAAGTTAATCCGGAAATAGCAACTTGTGCCCCCTGCGATGGATCTCAAGTCGTTTTCACCAATTTATGTTCAGGTCTGTACACCATTACAATCACATCTTCAAACGGTTGCTCAAAGACGGCCTCTGCTTTTGTCAATACGCCGGAAGCAATGGATATAATCTACACAACACAGCCAGTGAGTTGCAACGGTTTGAATGATGGGGTATTGAACATTACAGAAATTGAAGGTGGAACAGCTCCATTCGATACCTCCTTAGTCTCATTTACTACTTCGCCTACAGACTACACTGATAGTCTAGATCAACTTCCTGCCAATGAATACATCCTTACAATCACCGATGCATTGGGTTGCTCAATCACCGATACTCTCACTATTACAGAACCGGACTCTCTCCAACTGACGATTGATACAACGCTGTCATGTTCTTGCGGGAATGTTTGCGATGGAGTTATTCAATATACTCCTTCAGGCGGTACGCCAAATTATCAGTACCTGCTCACTCCGGGAGATATTTTTGGACCTGCCTTCGGAATCATCAATGGCCTTTGTGCCGATGTATACGAACTTACCCTGATCGATGCCAATGGTTGCCGTGTCTCCGCTATCGATACGGTGTTTGCTCCGGAACCTTTGGTGATTGACACCACGGGTTCCACTCCTCCTACCTGCACCGGTACAACGGATGGTACGGTAGTATTTCACCCTTCTGGAGGAAATGGTGATTTGAATCTTATGATAGACCCCGATACGTATGAATTAATTGAGGACACTCTATTTAATGTCGGCGAAGATTCACTCTTTGTGGAGCTCTCGGATGAAAATGGATGCCGAATTTTGGATACAATCGTAATTGTACCTCTTACTATCACCGACATGATTCTCACCATGTCATCGACACCCGAAACGTGCTGGAACGAACTCGAT
>JBILCQ010000218.1:0-4117 GCA_044353065.1 Flavobacteriales bacterium
TGGACTTCCGATTCTTATCAAAGCAAGCGCGGGAGGTGGTGGAAAGGGAATGCGTATCGTGGAAAAAATCGAAGAGCTCGCAGAACAAATGGAACGCGCCATCAGCGAGGCCCTCAGTTCATTTGGTGACGGATCGGTTTTCATCGAGCGATATGTTGCAGGGCCACGTCACATCGAGATACAAGTGTTGGCCGATAACCATGGAAACGTGGTTCATCTTTTTGAGCGCGAATGCAGCATTCAACGCCGCCATCAGAAAGTTGTCGAAGAAGCGCCATCTGCTATTCTTACTCCTGAATTGCGCGCTGCCATGGGCAAAAGTGCTTGCGATGTCGCGCGTAGCTGCAATTATTCAGGTGCAGGTACCGTCGAGTTTTTAGTCGATGAAAATCGGAACTACTACTTCCTCGAAATGAATACCCGCCTTCAGGTGGAACACCCGGTTTCAGAGATGATCACGGGAGTCGACCTGGTTAAGGAGCAAATCAAGGTTGCGCGTGGCGAAAAGCTCAGTTTCACCCAAGACGATTTGAAGATAAATGGCCACGCGCTCGAAATACGCGTATATGCTGAAGATCCCGCCAACAACTTCCTTCCCGACATTGGCAAGTTGATCACCTATCGTCGTCCAACCGGTCCCGGAGTGCGCGTCGATGATGGTTTTGAAGAAGGCATGGATATTCCGATTTATTACGACCCCATGATTGCCAAACTCATTACCCACGGCAAAGACCGCAATGAGGCCATCGCACGCATGGTGCGGGCAATCGATGAGTATGAGATTACCGGATGTCAGACCACGCTTGCTTTCTGTCGTTGGGCCATTCAACACCCTGCATTTGTGAGTGGTGATTTCGATACCCATTTCGTGAAGAAGTATTTTACACCCGAAGTACTTGCCAACGAAAGCGAAGAAGAGATGATTGTGGCAGCACTGGCAGCAGCCGATTGGATGCAGGGGCGCTCAAAGTCAACAACAGCAATTGCTGCGACTTCGCCTGTATCAAACTGGCAGCACGCTCGCCGCAATGCTTGATTCACACACCCGAAGTTTGTTAAATTCATCTATCGCAGGCAACAACGTTTGTGATTAGTCGTAAGATTGTTCTGAGCTAGTTCTGCATGGTCAAAGTCGTCTACATAGTTCTTGGCTTTTTCTTTCCTCTCAGTGCTCTCGCGCAATACGAGGAACAAGCTGCTGCACCTGCGGAACCCATTCAATATGTCATTCTCGATACGCTCATTACCGATTATTACTTCTCGGTGTGGTATACCGAAAATGGCGACACCGTGGTGAAGGCAACTCACTCTCCCATCGATATCTCGGCGCGCACAAGCAATCGTCTTCAAAAAACGAGATACGACAAGCTACAGAAGAAAGTCATCAAAACCTATCCTTACGCCAAAGCTGCAGGTGATGTCATGCGCACGTATGAAGCGCTTTGCACTCATATCACCGATGAAGGCCAGCGAAAGGCACTTCTCGACAAAGCCGAAAAGCAAATGATGAATCAATTCGAGAGAGACTTACGGAACATGACCGTTTCGGAGGGAGTTATTTTAGTTAAGCTCATCGATCGACAAACCGGCGATACGGGTTACGAATTGCTTCAACAACTCAAAGGAAAGTTCTCAGCTTTCATGTGGCAAAGTATCGCGCGCATTTTCGGACAAAACCTCAAAGATGATTACGACGCCGGTGGTGAAGATGTTTGGATTGAAAATATCGTGGCTCTGATCGAAGATGGCACCATACCGGTTGCCGACAAGTCAGTAGATCCTTTCGGGATTGGTTTAGCTGGAAAATGAAGTGAATGTTTAATCACCCAAGAACCAACAGCTAAGATGACTGATGCAGCTGAGCGAAGTCGATGTTAGTGCTTCAGCGGCCTCTTCTTAATCATTCCGCCTCGTGTATCTTTCACGCTGCTCATCACCACAAATGCATTCGTGGTAATCTTAGCTAGCTCTGTGTTGAGCTTACCTATTTCCAGACGGGTGATGACGGTGTAGATAATATCCGAGTCAACCGTTTCGCCGGTTTTTCCGAAGCCTCGCTTTCCTTGATAAACCGTGACTCCACGCCCCATCTTCTGAATGATCATTTCCCGTATCTCGTCGGCATGAGGCGAAACGATGGTAACACCGATGTACTCTTCCACGCCTTCAATCAAAAAGTCGAGTGTCTTCGATGCGGCATAGTAGGTAATCATGGAATACAGCGCCACTTCAATTCCCAGGAAATATGCAGCAATCGAGAAAATAAAAACGTTGACAACCGCTACGATATCGCCAATGGTCATCCCTGTTTTGCGACTGAGGTGAATGGCCAGCACCTCTGTGCCATCGATAACCGCACCGCCTCGTACTGCGAAACCTATGCCTGCGCCTAGGAACAGACCTCCGAATACGGCCACCAACAGTGAGTCGTTCGTGACTTCCGGAAAGTGAACCGTGGCCAGCACTAATGCCAGCGACCCGATGGCAATTATTGTCTTCACCACGAACTGCTTGCCCATGATGTGATATCCCAACACGATGAATGGGATATTGATAACCACCACGAACACAAACAAAGGCACATCAGTCAAAATGGAAAGCAGCAGCGAAATGCCCGTAGCACCGCCATCGATGAAATCGTTGTGCAATAAGAATCCTTTCAGTCCGAATGCAGCTGAAAAAACTCCAAGTCCAATCAAAAACAGATCTTTGATGTATTGCCTGACGTTGATGTAAACATCACGATAGGCCTTGGCCACAGCAAACGGTGAAAGCTCGTCGACGCGCTCTGCTCCCGTTAATTTCAACACGGCCTTCATGAATTGTTTGCGAATAATGGATTGCATGAGGCGAAGATAACGTCCGAAGGCAATCAAATCGGTTAGGCATTTTGCACCTCGAACGAACGAATGCGATGTAGTTTGTCAGCCGACATCTTATCCAACGTGCGCACCATCATGTTCAATCGCGGATTCCCTTGAAAGAAATTGCGATGATTGTCAATGAAACGCCAGAATAAAATATCCCAGGTTTCTTGCCATGAACCTTTGGTGTAGTTGCTCATTTTCATCACATAGTTACTTCCGCTGATGTATGGTTTCGTTGCCATCAGACCACCGTCAGCAAATTGGCTCATGCCATACACATTCGGCACCATCACCCAATCGTAGGCATCTATGAACATTTCCATGAACCAGCGATAGACTTCATCCGGGTCAAACTCATTGAGCAACATGAAATTCCCGATAATCATGAGTCGCTCGATGTGATGACAATAACCCGTTTCACGCACCTTCCGAATGGTATCATCGACAGGATCAACCCCTGTGTTTCCAATCCAAAACTCGATTGGAATTTTTCTTTTAAACCCCCAATAGTTGCGCGTACGTTCAATCTTTCCCTTCCATTCATACACCATCCGAATGTACTCCCGCCAACCGAGCACCTGACGAATAAATCCTTCGAGCGAATTCATCGGCACTTCATGATCAGAAGCAAACTGAAGTGTTCGGTCGATGACTTCTCGCGGTGTGAGAAGACCCACATTCAGCATAGGAGTAAGCACACTGTGGTGCAGAAAAATCTCATCTTTTACGATGGCGTCTTCAAAAGGTCCAAAATCGGTGAGGCGGTGTGTCAGGAAATTCTCCAACCACTCGAATGCTTCGACACGAGTAATGGGATACCGAAAATCACCCAGAGGTAAGTTATAGGGATTGTTGAAGTTCGCCTTGATATAGAGCACGGCCTCATCCCATATCACTGAATTCTCCACCTTAGGAATGGACGGTGGCTTTGCGCCCTTTGGATAGCGCTTACGATTCTCTTCATCGAACGACCATTGCCCTCCGAATGGATGGCCGGCATCATCAACCAAAACATGATGCTTTAATCGTTGCTTTTTATAGAAGTCGGCATGAAAGAGTCGCTTTCTTCCGCCGGAGTAGTCCAACACATCTTTCTTAGACTCTAAAAATTGGGGACTATGATGCCATTTCAGGTTGATTCCGGATTGCTGCGATGCTTGCGTAATTCTCCTTTCCAACCAATCATCGACCACATCATACAGGTGTATTTCGTCGACACCTTCCTTAGAAAGTTGAGCAATGAAGGTTCG
>JBILCQ010000219.1:0-4116 GCA_044353065.1 Flavobacteriales bacterium
GGGTGTTGCGGAAGTCTTGGCCAGGTTTTTTTTGTTGACCAGCATGTTGATGAGACTGCTCTTACCCACGTTACTGCGGCCGATAAAGGCAAACTCCGGCCTGTCCGTGGGAGGACATTGCTCGAGCAGCGTTGATGATTTGAGAAACGTGGCGTTGGTTGGATACATGATTACTATTTACTATTCACTAGTTACTCTTCACCATCTAAAATTTACCAGTCATTAGTGAATAGTAACTAGTGAATCGTGATGGGGTTTCCTTATTAAAGCTTATTCATGATATTCATCTTCTCCGCATAGTATGCACAGAAATCACGCATCGTGTCGGCCATGGCTTTTTCGTTGGTAGCTCGCTCGAAAGAATCTGCCAGTGTAAGAATGGTTTGATGCACGAACTGCTTCATCTCATCGACCTGCATTTCCTTATTCCACAAGTCGATGCGCAGCGCATTTTGTTCTTCTTTATCCCAAACCGAAAGAATCATCGCCTTTGCTTCGGCAGAGCGACTGTTGTCGGTGGCGGTCCAGTTGATTTTTTCGGGAACGTTGTTGTCGTCGAGAGTTATTTCGAATCGGATTTGTTCGAGTTTCATGCGGCAAATGTAGTGTGCCTTTAACGCTTGCCCGGCACGTAGGCTGAAAGCAGCCGCTGATTGTCGGTTTCGGCGATTAGAGCGTCCATTGTTGTTTCGGGATTTTTTTTCATATAGCTGCGAACGATGTTCCAGCCCATCCAGACACCTAGCTGTGGTGCGCTTTGTTGCGGGATTCCGGTAGCGGAAGTAAAAGGGCCATCGGCAAACCATTTGTTGATTTCAAAAGGTCGGGAGTGATACATGGTTTTCTCGTTAGCCAGCGTCTTCCACACTTGTTCTTCTCCGGCAATTGCCCATTCCCATTGTTGAGTGTTCCAGCTCATCAAGGTAGAATCGGGTAGACTTGGAGCTAGTGCTTCTGCAACGTACATTACTTTTCCGTAGAAAATAAGTTCGGAAAGAAGGTCTTTCGGCTGGTAAAAGTTTCGCGCATTCCAGGCAGAAAAGCCTTTCACTGCGTCGGCAATGATGTAGCGCTCATCCATGTTTTCTTTCATGTAGGCAGGAAAGAAATCGGGAGCCAATTTTTGGGTGATGCTGTGATTTGCGCCCAGATAGCAGTCGAGCGCAATGCCAATAATACTATCGGTGGTGGCAATGCTTCTGTTCCATGCCGAGCAGTAGTAAATGATTTCAGGGATGGGCTTTGAAGGGAAGTAGTGATTCCAGCGTTGCACCACATCGGTGAAGGCCTCATCGAGCTCATTGCGTTTCTCGAGCGTGTAGACCGACATTACGGCTCGGTGTGTTTCTGCAATTTGTGCGTCATGAATAAAAGTTTGAATGAGACGATTTACACTATCGCTTTGGCATGCAGCCAGCATCAGATCTTCTTCAATGAAGCTGCAAAAGAAGGTGCCGTATTCCTTTCTTAAACTATCGGAGCAACGAGACCCGGAAGCAAAGTCACATGCAAATAAATCCAAATCGAACGATCTTGATTTCACTTGAACCTGCAATGCATCTTCGGTTATCTTCACTTTTTCAAGCGGACTACTATCGTTGCATCCACAAGCACCTATGAATAACAAATAGAAAATCGAAACTTTGGGAACAAGTATTTTGAATAGATTTGAACGACTCATAAAAGCAAGTTTATAACAGTAAAGTGATATCTATGAAAAAAATTATTCTACTTGTAACCGCTGTGATATGCACTACTATGGCAACAGCACAAAGCAAAGCTTGGAAAATAGCACTGCATGTTGATCCCAATATTTCATGGATGAAGCCCGACAACAACAATATTACTGCCGGTGGAAGCAAGTTGAACTTTGGTTACGGAATTTCAATCGATAGAATGTTCGCTGAAAACTATGCGATTGCCACCGGGTTGCAGATTTTGAATGCGGGTGGAAGGATGAAATACCACCGCATAGACAAGGCACGAATGACGAATACTACCACAGAATATATTTCTGTTTCTGAAATAACTCGGGTTTATAAATTGAAATATCTGGAGGTGCCATTGACTCTTCGGTTGAGAACGAATGAAATCGGTTACATCAAATACTGGGTGCAAGTCGGTATGGGACTCGGCTTTAACATTAGAGCCCGAGGTAACGATGAGATTGATCACCAAAACATAAATATGGGAACACAGGAAATTCCGAATTGGGAACCGGCCAACGAAGCTGTGATTGATCTTGCAGGAGATGATGCATTGGAAAATGTAGACATTGATGATGATGTACGTTTGTTTAGAACCTCATTGATAGCCGGCGGCGGGATTGAATACAATTTGAGTGGTGATGTGAGCTTAGTAGCAGGACTCATCTTTAACAACGCATTTAGCAATGTGCTTCGAGGTGAGGGTGTGAGCTTATTGAATGGTAATCCAAGCTATGATGAGAATCTACAACCGAAAACTTTTAAAATGAAAGCCATCAGCAATGCGCTCTCATTGCAGGTGGGTATTTTGTTTTAATGATAAGAACTGTATTGATTTAACGGAAGTCCTGCCATCTTTGGCGGGACTTTTCTTTTAAATTCTATGAAGCATCAGGCAATAATTGATCATATCGTGCAGTGGTTGTTGGGCTATTCGCTGAGCAGTCGCACAGAAGGTTTTGTTGTTGGCGTAAGCGGAGGTATTGACTCAGCGCTAACCTCAACGTTGTGTGCGCTCACGGGAAGAAAAACGTTGTTGCTCGAAATGCCTATTCATCAAGCCGCCAGTCAGGTTTCGCGCGCCCAGGAGCACATCGCTTGGTTGAAAGCGCATCATTCTAATGTCTTCGATGAACGGGTAGATTTGACACCTTCCTATGATTTGTTCATGGCCTCCATGAAAGGTGAGTCGAAGGATGAGCACACGCAGCATCTCGCCATGGCCAATACGCGTTCGCGCTTGCGCATGACCACGTTGTATTATCACGGCGGCATACACAGATTGTTGGTGGCAGGCACCGGAAATAAAGTTGAAGATTTTGGTGTTGGTTTCTATACCAAGTATGGTGATGGCGGTGTGGATGTATCGCCCATTGCAGACCTGATGAAAACAGAAGTGTATGAGTTGGCGGCTTATCTCGGTGTCGCGCAGTCTATACAATTAGCAGCGCCAACAGATGGCTTGTGGGGCGACGATCGTTCGGATGAAGAGCAGATAGGTGCGAGTTACCCCGAGCTGGAGTGGGCCATGCGGTTTGAAAATTCAGCCCAGGATTCAGGCATTATCTTGAGTGAACGTCAACAAGAAGTACTCGCAATCTATCGCAGAATGAATAGCGCGAATCAGCATAAGATGCGGGCGATACCGGTGTGTGAGGTGCCATTAGAGTTGAAATAAATGACGAATGGCGAATGGCGAATGGCGAATGAAGCGCGGAATTCGCCATTCGTCATTCGCCATTCGTCACTTTCTTAAAGATCTCCTCCAGCCTCAAATTCCCTTTCGCCAGCTCTTTCACGTCCAAATTGTCGGCAACAATTTTTCCTCGGTCGATAATAAATGCTTTGTCGCACATGGCTTCCACTTCTTGCATGATATGAGTCGACAGCATGACGGTTTTGGTTTTACCGACCTTCACGATTAAGTTTCGAATTTCTACCAGCTGATTGGGATCAAGGCCGCTAGTTGGTTCATCGAGAATGAGTACCTCCGGATCGTGAATGAGCGATTGTGCAAGGCCTACACGTTGACGGTATCCTTTAGAAAGCGTTTCGATTTTTTTATGCGCCTCGAGCTGAAGTCCAACTGTTTCAATCATTTCTTCTACACGTTCCTTCAAACGTGGAATTTTGTACATGCCTCCCACAAACGAAAGATATTCACGCACGTACATGTCGGTATACAGTGGGTTGAGTTCAGGTAGATAACCAATGCATCGTTTCGCCTCAGTACTCTGTTCCATGACATCGAATCCGCATACGCTTACCTTGCCCGAAGTAGGAGGGATGTAGCATGTAATAATTTTCATCATGGTGCTCTTTCCGGCACCATTCGGTCCTAGAAAACCTACTATCTGGCCTTTTCCGATTTGAAACGAAACACCATTCAGTGCTAGCTGATTGCCGTAGG
>JBILCQ010000220.1:0-4109 GCA_044353065.1 Flavobacteriales bacterium
GGATTGTAGGATTGTAGGATTATAGGATTGATGAAGGGCCTCCCGGTTTGTATATTACGAGTTTTACACTCCTACACTCCTACACTCCTACACTCCTACAATCCTACAATCCTACAATCCTACAATCCTCATCACTCAAACTCACTCTCAATCCTATCCACCGTCAACACACCGTCAATCGCCTTTAGCTTTTCGGTGAGCGCGCTGAGGTGCTTAGTGTCGTGCACGAGAACTATCACTTTTCCTTGGAAGATTCCGTGATTGGCTTCAAACGAGATGGCGCGCATGTTCACGTTCATGTCAGTTGAAATGATGTTCGTGATGTTTTGTACGATACCTACATCATCGATCCCTGAAAATTTCAGTCCCACTTCAAATTGAACCGTTTCGGCATTGCGCCAGCGGGCCTTCATAACGCGGTAGGCGTATTTGCTCAACAGCTCCTGCGCATTCGGACAGTTTGTACGGTGAATTTTTATGCCTTCGTTGACCGTAATAAATCCGAATACTTCATCGCCCGGAATGGGATTGCAACAAGTCGCCAAGTTGTAATCTACTTTCTGCTGCTCGTCGCCGATGAGCAACGCCTCTCCCTTGCCTTGAGTAGTTATGACTTTTTTCTCCGCATTCGTTTCAGGCGCAGACGTTTTCTTATCGGATACTTCTTCTTTATCGAATCGAATGCGAGCGCCATCCACCACATAGCCCTTCAATCGTGTGAGATCCAAGGAACCTTTGGCTATGCGCACATACAGGTTTGTAGCATTGATGGTCTCGAAATGCTTGACAAACTCATCGATATTCTTGCTCAGAAAATCAATTTTAAGCGAATTGAATTTTCGCTTAAGCATCTCTTTTCCTTCCTCTGCAATGAGCTTCTTCTCTTCGCGCAGAGCATCGCGTATCTTGTGTCGGGCACTGGCGGTAACGACAATGTTGAGCCAGTCTTCTTTCGGGTGCTGCTTCTTGGAAGTGAGAATCTCAACCTGATCACCGCTTCGAAGTTTATGACTCAACGGCACGAGCTTATAGTTGACCTTGGCTCCTATGCATTGTGAACCTATCTGCGAGTGAATGTGAAAAGCAAAGTCGAGTGCTGTTGCGCCAACCGGCAATGTCTTCAAATCACCATTGGGCGTGAACACATAGATCTCTTCCGAGAATAGCGACAACTTGAAATTGTCGATGAAGTCGATGGCATTGTCTTCCGGGTTTTCCAACACATCGCGCACTTGACTCAACCAGCGATCGAGCTTGCTCTCCGGACTCTCTGCTGCGTCTTTGTATTTCCAGTGCGCAGCGAAGCCCTTTTCGGCTATTTCATCCATGCGCACCGATCGTATTTGCACTTCTACCCACTTTCCGGTGGGCGACATTACTGTGGTGTGCAACGATTCGTAGCCACTGCTTTTGGGAATGCTAATCCAATCGCGCAATCGCTCAGGACTAGGTTGATAGAAATCGGTTACGATGGAATAGACGCGCCAGCAATCGCTCTTCTCTGTTTCAGACTGCGTATCGAGAATAATGCGAATCGCAAAGACATCGTAAATTTCTTCGAAGGGCACTCCCTTCTTCACAATCTTATTCCAGATGGAATAAATGCTTTTCGTGCGACTCTTAATTTCATACTTCAATCCGGCTTTGTCCAACGCACGTCGAATGGGCAACGTAAACGCATTGATAAAGCGCGTGCGCACTGCCTGCGTCTTCTGCAGCTTGCTGACAATCTCTTCGTAGGTTTCCGTGTCTTTGTACTTGAGCGCAAGGTCTTCCAGCTCTGTCTTAATGTTGTAAAGCCCAAGTCTGTGGGCGAGTGGCGCATACATGAACAACGTTTCGCTGGCTATCTTCAGCTGCTTCTCACGCTTCATGTGGTCGAGCGTGCGCATATTATGCAGACGATCGGCAAGCTTAACCAATATCACACGCACATCGTCGCTCAGCGTGAGCAACATCTTGCGAAAGTTCTCTGCTTGGTCGCTTGCGCTTTCGTAGTTACTCACACCCGAAATTTTCGTGAGCCCGTCGATTATGGTGCGCTCACGTTTGCCAAAAAGGTTCTGAATATCGTCGAGTGTTATTTCGGTGTCTTCCACCGTATCATGTAGCAAGGCGCAAACGATACTTGTTGTATCGAGGCCGATTTCTTCCGCTGCAATTTTGGCAACGGCTATCGGGTGGTAGATGTAGGGTTCGCCGCTTTTCCGACGCATATCCTTGTGCGCCTCGGCACTCAGCTCAAATGCTTTTCGGATGCGCATTCGGTCGGTGCGCGACTTGGAGCGGTGACAAACACGAAGTAGTGCGCGATAGCGGCGCAAAATTTCTCTCTTCTCTTCTTCTAAATCAATATCGGCGGGTATCATCGACGGAAAAATACCTCATAATAAAAAAGGATAAACACCTCTTTTCGCAACATTTTCATACCCGAACGTGGATAAGGTTTAAAACCGCAAGGGGTGGTGCTTTTTTATTTAACCGCAGAAGCGCCGAGAGAACAACGAAGTTTTAAGACAGCTACAATCAACGTATTTATTCTCGTGTATTTTCTCTGCTTCTTTGCGGTTAAAAACAACTAGCCGCAGAGGCGCATTTCACTAATAATCCTGCACCGGCTGAAGCATGCCTCGCGTTTGAATACCGACCATGAACCAATTTTCTGTGGTCATTTGCGGCCCCACTTTCTCAGCTCGCAAGTTGTGACGCACGTATATCTCCCAGCGCGATGATTCCGAAAGAGCTCTGCTTACTGTGAATCCATGAATAGCGGTTCGATGCATTTCACCTTGCAGCAATTCATGTCCGAAGTTCCCTCCATATGGGTTGGCATAGGAACGTGTTATGTTGCCCCCGAAATTATCGATGACTCCATCCCGATTCACATCATAGTCGCGCCCTGCGGCAGCGGCATTCAATTGCTCCGATATCGTCCATAACTTTTTCACGTAGCGCAATCTCAAACACGCCTCCACGAAATTGGAACCGAGCGGATGACCCATCGACTGATTGATGTGTGTCCATGCCTGAATAGAACTGCCATGAGAATAAATGAAAGGTCTGGCTGCGTTCACTTCCGCCAACACCTCAAGTCCTTTTCCCGGCATATTCCATCGCAAGCCCAATTGTCCCGCAATTTTATTTCCCCACCAATTATTGCTGCGCTTGTAGAGTTTCACATTGAACTCATCGAGCACAAATTGACCATACAATTGCAATGAGCGTGTTACGCTCCAGCGAAGAGAAGCGGCTAACATGACATTGTCGGGAGAACCTAAACTATACTCCACCGGCCTGTAAAAAATCAATGGATTCAGGTAGTACAAATCGAGCCCACGATTGCTGAGCGTATCGCGATTTTGCCACACAACCCATTCATACAGCGACACGTTCAATTTAGGTGTAATTTGATAGCTGAAGGCGTGCATAGCGCAATACTTCACGCGGGCATTCGAAAGCGTCTGGCCTGCAGAAATATCTCTCAACTGCATCCACAAATTCATGTACCTGAACTTGCCCAGCGTTGTGGTAAGCTTGAAATAAGGAGCAGGCGAGGCATGATCGCTGAGTATCAATGATCGATAGCCATCGCCCCAGAAGTGCTTGCCCTTGCCCAGTTCAATTTCTACATGCTTACCGGCATTATACTTCGCACGACCGAATGTATAATGTGAATGATATAGATGGCTCATTGTATCGGCCACCGCATACCCAATACCCGACAAATAACCTTCGCTGTCGGCGCGACGCTGGAGATAGGTAGGTAAAAATCCGCCTGCCAGCAGATAGCCCGCTTGAAACGACCATCTCTTAGCCGGGTTCCAGCGCAATTCTCCGCCAAGCCACGAAACCGAAACTGGACGCCCACCAAAACCCGCATTCAGATTGGCTAACGGCAGCATCTGAAAAAGCTCGCGGATGGGAAGCGAATCGCCTCTATCAACAGCGGGTTGCATTGGAAAAACAGAGGTGTATACTGTGCCACCTCGATAATTTCCGAACCCTATGGCAGACTCTTGTGCACAAATAAGTGACGTGCACATCGAGGCAATCATAGTTGACAATAGATATCGAGGAAAAATTCGCATTGCGCGGCTAAAAGTAACAAC
>JBILCQ010000221.1:0-4095 GCA_044353065.1 Flavobacteriales bacterium
CACTACCTGAATTGAATGAAAGGTTTCGTCCCCACGCATTGGTTGGAGTTGTATCTGTGCCGCTCCACCAATAACCCTGGTTACCGATGTTTCCGAAACTTCCATTGGCGCCGCGATTTCCACCTGATGCACCGGCAAAACCACTTTGATTCGTCGCCCCGGTATTCGGGGTATTCCACACTCCGGTTCCATTTTGAATTGTTCCGGTTGTTTTCATCTTGGCACCTGCAACATTTGAAGGATTATCACCGCCATTGGCAGTGGGGTCCAAAAAATTAATCAATTGATCCCATTCAAGATCGCTTGGAACATGCCAACCTTCGGGAGCTAAACTCTTGCGAAGCGAAGGATCATTTCGAGAAGCCTCGTCACAGATTCCAGCAACTGCATACCAGTTGTAGAGACGGCCATAATTGGTGGAATAAGATGCACTGTCGTTAGCAAACCAGCACCATGCGCCGGTTGTCAGACTTGACCATTCAGCAACACTTGTAACCTGCGGTATTGAGGTGCCATCGGAATAAGTGGCCACACTCAAGTTTCTATTCATCCATTCTTGCCCGCCAATTACGACAGAGGTAATCTCCTGCACGCCACCGTTGTTTGCAAAGCTTACACCCGGAACAATGAGATAGCTACCATTGCCTACAAAAAGAGTATCGCCTGTGACGCTCGCATTCACTCGCACATTCTCAGCGTGCAAGGCATAGGGCACACTGATCATCTGCTGTGTTCCAATCTCAAAGAAACCGGAACCAAAATCCAATTCCATTTGCAAAAACTTCGCACCACCAGCCCAATCTACGTTTGCAAGAGACACATTGCTTCCTAGTTGAACGGTGATTAATCCCGTTGCGCCGGTATTCACAGCATGAAGTTCCTGCCAAACAACTTCACCTGTAATCGTTTCATTGTGTATCGTAAATCGTGCATTCACAGCGCTATTCAAGACCGGCTGACCGTCAAGATTTCTGGCAATTGCCTGATAAGGAATCAATGCAGGGGCCTGTGCTACAAGCAAAACACTAAGAAGACTGAAAAGTGATAAGAAGATATATCGCATGAAAAAAGTATTTCGACGAATGTAAGGCAAAGTGAGAGATACACGGCTTTATCCAAATGAGAGATTTCGAATTGAACAGGTGAATTGCTGGCTGAGCTAAAAATTCTTCACAAAGCCAAGCAAATTCTTGAAGCAAACGCCTTCCGCAATCCTACTGAGCTTTCTCCAGATTGCTATTCCTTCTGCTATAGAGGAAGTAAACAACCACGCCAAGCGTTCCCCAAATGATGAATGCATACCATGTGTGAATGCGCACCTGAGTCATTAGGAAAATATTGAACAACACTCCGAGCGGTGCAATGATATTGACCATCGGCGTTTTGTAAGGACGTTCCAAATTTGGTTCGCGTTTGCGGAGAATCAAAACTGCCAAACAAACCATCGAGAAGGCAAGCAATGTTCCCATCGAACACATTTCCGAAATATTGTTGATTGGAGTAACAGCCGCTACAATCGAAACAATTAGACCCACGAGTATCGTGCTCTTGTAAGGTGTTTTGAACTTCGGGTGTAAAGAACCAAAGATGCCACGTGGCAACAATCCGTCCTTGGCCATACCGAAAAAGATGCGCGTTTGTCCGAGCATCATTACAAGCATTACGGAGGTAAGTCCTGCTACAGCAGCAATCGTGATAGGATATACAGCCCAACTGATGCCCGCGCCGGAGAAGGCCGATGCAACCGGCGCTTTCAAATCGAGTGTGCTGTAGGGAACCATACCGGTCAAAACGAGCGACACCAAAATGTAGAGAATCGTGCAGATGACGAGCGATGCGATAATAGCAAACGGAACGTCTTTCTTCGGGTTGATGGCCTCTCCTGCCTGCGTGCTCACGGCATCGAAACCTATATAAGCGAAGAACACTATCGTTGCAGCCGTCAGCACTCCACCAAATCCGAAATTCACATCTCCTGTTGGATTTCCTGCCGCATCTAAAATTGGTTGCTCAGCCGGAATGAAAGGTACCCAGTTCTCCGGATTCACGTAGAATGCTCCAGCGATGATTACAAAAAGCACTACGGCAACTTTCAATACAACGATAAGATTATTAGTGCTCGCGGCTTCTTTGATTCCTTTGATGAGAATACCCGTTACCAACCAAGTAATCAAAAATGCCGGGAGGTTAAATGCGAATCCGCCATAGGTAACCGGATCGTTGTTGAGCCAATCGGGAATATGTAAACCAAACATGTGAAGCAGCTTCGAGAAATATCCACTCCAAGCAACAGCGACCGTTGTGGCCCCCATCATGTATTCGAGAATGAGATTCCAGCCTATGAACCACGCGAATAGTTCTCCCACCGTTCCATAAGCATAGGCGTATGCAGAACCTTCCACAGGCAATACAGATGCAAACTCAGCATAGCAAAGCGATGCGAACAAGCAACCAATACCCGCGATTACAAAAGAAAGAGCCAGCGCAGGACCTGCATGGTCGTGAGCTGCAATTCCTGTGAGGGTGAAAATACCGCCACCGATAATGGCACCAATTCCCAATGAAGTGAGACCCCATTTGGTAAGGATTCGTTTTAATTCGCTTTTACCGGCTTCCGCATGAAAGGCCGAAATGGGTTTTTTTCTCCAAACGCTTGACATAGATCTTTAGGTTTTATGGTGAGTGATCAGTGGCAAGTATAAGCAATAATCAATTAAAGAGCGGCCAATGGTGAATTCGCTTGGATGAAAAATAAAAGAGCCCCCCGATTGGGAGGCTCCTTTACTTAACCAAATCCATTAATTAACCAAAAAACAAATCACACCTTTGGAACGCGACATGCTTTTAAAAGGTTACAAATTCAGTTGAATATTTATTGAATCATGAGTGAAGCACTGCTCCATTGCTTGCCGTTGAGCATCTGCAAGGTGTACAAGCCCGATGACAAAGAGGCAATCTCAATACGATTGTCACCCTCGCGGGCAATACCCGACAGCACAAGCTGACCTTGCGCATCATACATCTTCCATTCGGTTTGATATCTGGTCACCAACTGCACGAAGTCACCTGCCGGATTCGGAAACATCCATGCGGCATCACTTTCTGCCACAACACCTACATATTGTGAAATCAGTGCAACACAGTCGCTCGTAACAGAACAACCATTCAGCGTTATCTGAACGGCATAGTTGCCATTGCCGATTTCATCGGAAAGGGTCAGCTGTGACTGAGTTGCTCCAGCTACTTCAGTAGCGCTATCACAATTGATCCATTGATATTGAGCATCACCTTGCTGCATTGCGCTCAGTGTAATACCATCGCCTTCCAGCACAATATCCTGCATTGGAAGATCGAATACAGTAACCGTTTGAGTAAATACATCGGTGCAGCCTGCAGGCGAAGTGGCAGCATAGGAAACCTCGTGGATGCCAGGTCCCGCCGCTGAAGGATTGAAAGCGTCGTTGCTTATTCCAGGGCCTGAAAATAATCCACCGGCATCTACTGGTATTAGCTGCGAAGACTCCGCATTTAGACAGTATTCCTGGTTCAAGCCGGAAAACTCAGCGTTGGCTGCTTCTTCGGCAAAGAAACAAATCTCTTCAGATGAAACAGCCTGACTACCCAACGTTGCTTGAACTGTGTAACATCCCTCAGATAGAACTACAAGCGACTGACCATCGCCGAGGCTATTTCCCGAAGCATCGAACCATGCATAACTCGCGCCCGACTGAGGTGTTACGAAGAGCTGAGCGGTTTCACCGGGACACAGCGCTAGATCACCTTCTACTGAGACAACAGGAGCCTCAAGAACCGGAGCCGGCATGAGCGCCAATGAGAGAGTATAGATAAAGTCACCGGTTCGGGCGTTATTGGCATTCGCTGCGTTACCGGCGGCATACATATTTACAGGAATTGCAGAGGCAGGAGCATTCCAAGTAAACGTCCAAGTGCGTGAGTTGGATGAAAAGCCGGAGTTATCGATGTGAGTGATTGTAGCTCTCGAATTGCCGCTAACTGTAGCGTTCAATACATGTGAATCGCTAGCCGGCGTCCAAGTGCCTGCATTGGCGCCGCTTGCTTGCAATGACTCCAAGC
>JBILCQ010000222.1:0-4060 GCA_044353065.1 Flavobacteriales bacterium
CTGCTGTGAGTCCTGCGGCCAGCAAATCTTCTGCGCGGTAGATGGTTTGCATGCGAGCGCTGAAATACCAGTTTCCGTAAGGAGCCGGATAGCATGTATTACAGTTTTGTGTGTCGTTATCACCAACGACTATGTCGTTAACTCGAAGCACAGGACGCAAACTCGAAACCTCGCCATATTGAGCGCCACAGGCGTAATCACCCCCATCTACAAAGGAAGATACGGATGCAACATAGTCTGTGTTGGTTTGATTGAAAACGGAGTTGGATGTGTAACCGCCCGACCAATAGGAGCATGTATTGAGTACGAGATTGGAAACACCATCCCATACGAACGTTTGTTGAGCCGTGTGATTATTCCAGCCCGTTTGTGGCGTGAAATCGTTTGTAGTATTAAACGCGACAGCTGCCGGTGAGGTGAATCTGTTTTTACTGCTGCAGAATACAATCAAATATTCTCCCGGTTGAATAACGTATGCAGGAAAGGTCCACTGCTGTGGGTTGGCTGCATCGTCTGTCAAACTGAAGCCTTCCAGATTGACGGCTTCGCTGCCTGCGTTGTACAACTCAATCCAGTCTTTGTATTCGCCGTCTTCGTCGAGCAGTGTCGATGCATTTTTATTACTCCCTTCGTTGATGATAATTTGTGCGTTCGAAAGGAAGCTAACGCTGAATAGGAGCAGAAATGAAAATACCTTGAAATGCATTTGTTAGTGGTGACTGCCCAGTGATACGAAAGCAGATGAAACAAATATACGAAACCCCTTCGCCGAACATAGGTTTAGTTGGAACGCCTGCTTATTTTTGCAACCGCTTCCGGCCCCGTAGTTTAATGGATAGAATGGAGGATTCCGGTTCCTCAGATAGGGGTTCGAATCCCTTCGGGGTCACAGAAAAATAAGGCCGCTTTTGGAGCGGTCTTATTTTTTTAGGTTCGTGTTTTTTTCATCTTTATTTTGCAATCCATTAACCAAATCAAGGCATGCCACTCAACTCCGTATTCGGCTGGTTCATTAAAAAGCGAATACACCAGATCGACCTCTTCATGAAGTATCCGGTCGAGGTGCAGGGCGAGTTGTTTCGAGGTCTTATCGATGAAGCAGCGCTCACGCGATTTGGTATCGATCATAGTTTTTCATCCATTAAATCGGTTGATGATTTTAAGAAGGCCGTTCCGATTCGCAATTACGAGGCATTCAAGCCCTATATCGATATGCTGCGCGACGGGCAACAAAACATTGTGTGGCCGTCGAAACTGAAGTGGTTTGCGAAGAGCAGTGGAACCACTGATGCTCGCAGCAAGTACATTCCTGTTACGACGGAAGCGCTTGAGCAATGCCATTACAAGGGCGGTAAGGACCTACTAGCTCTATACTACAATCAAAAGCCCGACGCTAAAGTGTATAGCGGAAAGCACCTGGTGCTGGGCGGTTCTTCGAAGATTAATCCCTTCAATGAAGAAGGATACACAGGCGATTTGTCGGCCATTATCATTCGCAATTTACCGGTGTGGGTCGAGATTATGCGAGCCCCTTCGCGCGACATCGCACTCATGGATAACTGGGAAGAAAAGATAGAGATGATTGCGCAAACCACCATGAACGAGGACATTCACATGATGGCGGGTGTTCCCTCATGGACGCTGGTGTTGTTGAAGCGTATTCTCGAACTGAAAGGGGCGGACGACATCAAGCAGGTGTGGCCCAACCTTGAATTGTTCTGGCATGGCGGAGTGAGCTTTAAACCCTATCGCGAACAGTTTCGCAAACTCATTCCTTCCATGCAAATGAATTACGTGGAAACGTATAATGCATCAGAGGGATTTTTTGGAATTCAAGATCGACTCAATTCAGACGATATGTTGCTGATGCTTGACTATGGCATCTACTATGAGTTTATGCCTATGTCGGAATACGGCAAAGAGAATCCGAAAACCGTGGGATTGAAGGAAGTGGAAGTAGGTCAGAACTATGCGATTGTAATCAGTACGAATGGTGGATTGTGGCGCTATCTAGTAGGTGATACGATACGCTTTACCTCTACGTCACCTTTTCGAATTCAAGTGAGTGGACGAACGCGTCATTTCATCAATGCCTTCGGCGAGGAACTTATTGTCGATAATGCCGATGAAGCCATTCGAAACGCTTGTATTGCAACACGCGCATCGGTTGCCGATTACACAGCTGCCCCGATATACATGTCTGAGAAATCGAGCGGAGCTCATCAATGGCTGGTTGAATTTGATCACGCGCCCGATAGTCTCGATCGTTTTATCGATGTGCTTGATTCAACTCTCAAGTCTCTTAATACGGATTATGAAGCAAAGCGCGCATTCGATTTTATCTTGAAAAGACCCGAAGTACAATCCGCACCGTCCGGAACTTTTTATCGCTGGATGCGAGAGAAGAATAAGTTGGGTGGCCAACACAAGGTTCCGCGATTGAGCAACGAACGCGTTTTTATGGATGAGCTCCTGGAGCAAATTGAGCGCACTTATACATCGGTCAATTCATGAGATGGCTATTTCTTTTTGTTACTTGTATGCTCTTGGTAGGAGAGGAGCTGCTTTGTCAGGAAGCATCGTGGAAATTGATATCGCAAAGTGCTGTGAAAGCTGATCGTGTTGTTGTTGACGAGTTGAGTAATGTGTATTTAATGACAGCAACTTCATTGGAGCGCCGTAATGCTGTTGGCAATGGAGTTTTCAGAACGTCCGAAATGCAGTGGGGCGAATTTCACTCGATTGATGTCACTGATCCGTTGCGTCCCTTCATCCATTTTCCGTCGGCAGGTAAAATTGTTTTTTTCGATAACACACTCAGTATTCAAGGTTCTCCAATCGATTTGTTTGAGCTTGGATTTGATAATGTAGAGCGCATGTGTGGTTCGCGTGGCGATGGCTATTGGCTTTGGGACGGGCGTAACTCCGAGTTAATTCGTGTCGATCGCAGTTTTGCAAAGCGATATGCTTCGGGAAATTTGAGTATGTTGTTCAATGCGGAAATCCATCCCGTTGCCATGATGGAGCGAGGAGCTTTTCTCTTTTTGCTGGCCGACAATTCCAAGCTATATGTGTTCGATATGTTTGGTGCCTTTAAGAAAACAATCGCAATGCCCTTGAATTGCACTTTCGATGCGGATGCGGATAAACTTTATGTTTTTCTGCAAGATGGAAATATGCAAGTGACAGAAACCCAATTGTGGCAAACCCAACAACTGAAATTGCCTGTGGAAGGAGGTCAGTTTTCGTACCGCCATGGCTCGCTTTATTCAATCCAAAATGGGCAGTTGAGCATTTTCAAGTTTGTTGAAAATGTAAGAAACTAACAAATGCAATTTGAACGATTGAATTGCTTTACTTTCGAACCGTATTCCATTTTACCTATACAGAATCATGCACATTGCAATAGCCGGAAATATCGGTTCAGGCAAAACGACCCTGACCACCTTATTAGCGAAACATTACAAGTGGCAACCTCATTTTGAAGAGGTCGACGACAATCCATATCTCATCGATTTTTATAAGGACATGCAGCGTTGGTCATTCAACTTGCAGGTGTTCTTTTTGAAGAGCCGTTTTCGTCAGATTATGGAGCTTAAGAAGAGCGGAAAAAAGATTGTGCAAGATCGCACTATCTACGAAGATGCTCAAATCTTTGCTCCGAATTTGCACGCGATGGGTTTGATGACCACACGCGATTTCGAAAACTATGTGGATCTGTTCAGCGTGATGGATGAGTTCATCACACCGCCCGATTTGCTCATCTTTTTGCGTGCATCTGTTCCTGCGTTGGTAGACAATATCGGCAAGCGAGGTCGTGAGTACGAAGAGGCGATTCGCCTCGATTATTTAACGCGCTTGAACGAGCGTTATGAAGCATGGATCAGCACCTACAACAAAGGCAAAATGCTCGTTATCGACATCGACAACAATCGCTTCCATGAGAAGCCGGAAGATCTGGGAAAGATTATCGCCGGGGTGGATGGCCAGTTGCATGGGCTTTTTAAGTGATTAGTGGCGAGTGGCGAGTTTAGATTTGGGGCGGGTCAAGTTAACCTGT